>JALWRV010000112.1 GCA_027080545.1 Parvularculaceae bacterium | reverse complement strand
GCGCCTGCCTGCCTTGAAGAAAAAGGCAACTGGCCAAGATAAAGAAGCCAAAGAAATTATTCCACTTATCGAGCGAGCGCTGGAAGCGCTACGGGATGGAAAACCAGCCCGAAGCGTGGAGATCAGTAAAGACGAGCAAAAAAAATGGCGCATGTTGCAGCTATTGACCCAAAAACCCGTTCTTTTTGTCGCCAATGTGGATGAAGCAGCCGCCGCTACAGGCAATGATTTTTCTCACACGGTTGAAAAACGCAGTGAAAAAGAAGGGGCCGCCTGTGTGGTCATTTCAGCCCGTATTGAGGCTGAACTGGCGCAGCTTGATGAGGATGAGCAGCAAGAATATCTCGAAAGCCTTGGGCTCGAAGAACCGGGGCTTAATCGCCTGATTCATACAGGCTATGGTTTGTTGGGGTTACAAACATTTTTTACCGTCGGCCCCAAAGAGGCCCATGCGTGGACGGTCAAATGCGGAGCGACCGCCCCACAGGCCGCCGGGGTTATTCATACAGATTTTGAAAAAGGCTTTATCCGGGCTGAAACGATCGCCTATGATGATTATATCACCTATAATGGCGAGGCTGGCGCCCGCGAAGCTGGTAAGCTACGCCTTGAGGGCAAGGATTATGTGGTGCAGGACGGAGACGTAATGCATTTCCGGTTTAACACTTAAGGAATTTACTCATGCAGTTTAGCCTCTCGGAAGCACCGCTTAGCTATTCCCTATTAGCTGTCAATATTTTGGTCTCGCTCTATGCTTTTACCAATCGTGCCTTTCTGGAGCAAAATATTTTTCACATGAGTTCGGTCTTACGGGACCATCAATATCATCGTTTGCTATCGTCAGGGTTCTTGCATGGTGATCCCATGCACCTTTTGTTCAACATGTTCACCCTGTTTTTCTTTGGTCCAGCGTTAGAATATTTAATGGGCACCACTAAATTTGCCATTCTTTATTTCGGCTCTTTATTCGGGGCCAAAGCCTTGACCATTTTTTTTAATCGCAAAAATCCGGACTATATGTCTCTGGGCGCTTCGGGAGCCATATCCGGCTTGTTGTTGGCTTTTTGCCTCTACGCCCCCATGACCATGCTCTATATTTTCGGTCTTATTCCCATCCCGGCCTTTGCCTTTGCCGGGCTTTTCATCGCTTATTCCAGCGTTGCTATGGGGGGGCAAGGGCGCACCGCCCATGAAGCCCATCTCGGCGGCGCTTTGGCGGGTATTGTGTTATTTATGATCCTCACACCCAATTTGGTCAGTTTCTTTTGATCTGCCTATTGCGGGAGTTTTTGAAACTCAGTGCCTCGGGGGTTTTCAATGGCATCATCTAGGCGTTTAGCTGTCGGATTATTCAGGCGTTCATAGCCATTGCGTGTGATCTCCCCCGGTTTGGCATCGGCATCATACGGGTCTTTCCAATAGATCGATGCCGCCGTGCCATAAGGGTCCTTTGAAATATCATAACCATCGCGAAAACGATAATGCGTTTGGCTATTCAAACTATAAGGGCTGATTGCCAAAGGTTGCTGGCGCAATTTGTGAAAATCTGCCAACACTACATTGTCTACATTGACCGAGGATTCCACACGCCCAAAATAGCGCCAATCAATACCGTCATGAATGAAAAAACCGATCGTATCAAAAGCCGGCTCATTCATGGCCACCAGATTAAACCGGCATAAATATCCCCAATTTGTGGCGAGACGATTTTCCGCCGGATTAATTTTCGGCTGTTGGGTCCACACACATTCGGACAGGTTGAGGTCTAGAGCGATGGCACTGGTACTCATCTCGGCTTCACTGACCGGACGACCTTCACGTCCTTGCAGAATAAGATCGGTGGCTAAGGCGTTAAACGCGTCCAACGCTTGAAAATTTGATGGCGGACCATAGGGGGCAAAACCGGATATTTGCGCCTGAGCGCGCGCATACACCCCGCCCGCAGCCCACAAACCCAGAACCAAGATGGCGAAAAATCTGCCTAATTGAATGTGCTTACCCATAGAAGACTATCTAGCCCCATAGGGTTAACAGCCGGTCAAACCCTTCTTAATCAACGGTCTGGCTGTGATAAACCCCATAAAATCAGAGGGATGCGTGAAATTTCCCGCTTTGTTAGAACAATATCAATAATTTCTACCTAAGGTTGTGTCCTCAAGGGAGGCAATTTGAGATGGATGATATTTCAAAAGACCAGAGACGCTATCGACGCGTTATGCTGCAACATTCCGCTATCATTGTTGTGGCCGGCTCAATTGAATATCCGGCGACCATTTTTGCGATGTCGGCCGGTAATTTATCCTTTTATTCTAAGGCCATGCTCGCCCCAAACGATAATGTGGTTATTTATGTACAAGGCATTGATCGGTTGGAAGGCACCATCCGTCGGCGTATCGGCCATATTTACGGGATGAGCCTAAGCCTCTCTCATAATCGCCGGGAGCGTCTTGTGGAAGGGTTAACGATTGAATTGGCTCGCCAGCATGGACTCGTCCATGAAGACAATAAGGCCTTCAGTCGCCGCTCCGCAAAGAGAGTACAATCCTATTCGGAAAAATCCTTTTGTCTGATTGACAAAAACCTCCATGTTCCTTGTTCAATTGTTGATATCTCCCTTACAGGCGTTTCTGTGGAAATGAACCATTCCCATTTAAAGGTGGGCGATCAAGTGCAAATTGGCCGTATGCGGTGTCAAGCTGTGCGCCGAACCCGGAAAGGCTATGGTTTTGTCATTCTCGGCTCGATTGAAGATCCCACTATTGCGCGTGATAGCGAAGATAAGAGCCAAAGGTTTGATGGGGGAAAACTTCTCAGTCCCGCCGATTTTTCACGCCAGCGCCACACACGCCTGCAGCAAAGCCTACGAGTCATTAGCCGGGGCTAGGCCAATCACAAGCCTATTTTTTAGATAATATACGCCCGGCAACCGCATCCAGCTTTGCCATTAGCGCTGGGTCTCGCGCCTCTGGGGCGGTGATCAGCGCGTAATCCAACACGGTTTCAATATTGGCTGGCGAGGGCTGGCGTGTAGGCCCAAGACGCGGAGCAACATCGCTAATCAGGCGTTGAGCATGAGAAACATTTTCCCCCATCACCCGCAAAATATCACCAATATCAACCTCATCACGGGGGCGCCAGCAATCATAATCGGTTACCATAGCCACACTGGCATAGGGTAATTCAGCCTCGCGCGCGAGCTTGGCTTCCGGCATATTGGTCATGCCAATAACGCTGCACCCCCAGCTTTTATAGAGCTGACTTTCAGCGCGGGTAGAAAATTGAGGCCCCTCCATCACCAGATAGGTGCCCCCTTTGCGATATGGAATGGCTAAAGCCTCACAAGAGGCCGCTAACGCCTCTACGAGCTTTGGACAAACCGGATCCGCCATAGAAACATGGGCCACCACCCCCGTAGTAAAAAAGCTCGAAGCCCGTCCTTTGGTGCGATCTATAAATTGGTCCACCAAAACGAAAGTGCCCGGCGCCAACGCCTCCTCAAAAGAACCACAAGCAGAAAGCGATAATATATCCGTAACCCCCGCCCGCTTCAGCGCATCAATATTGGCGCGATAATTAATCTCTCCCGGTGGTATCGCGTGGCCCGGCCCATGGCGGGAGAGAAAGACAATATCAACCCCGGATAAGGTGCCGCGCACCAATGGCGCTGAGGGGATCCCCCACGGGGTTTTCATATCAATAATCTTGCGGTCTTCCAAAGCCTCCATGGCGTATAGGCCGCTCCCGCCGATAACACCTAACACTGTTTTATCCATAGACATCTAACACTTTCCTATAGTCGGTCCCGCGGTAGACCCGCCGCCGCCGCAATTTCGTCTAACATCAATTCTTCCTGCTCTGCCAAACGAAAATCTGCCACCACCGCCAATTGCACCACACGAACAAGCGCCGTACGCACGCCCGGTACCAAGGCGGCCTCAGCAATAGCCTGCAAGGCCCGCGCCTTTCCTTCGGCGTAATGGGTGCTCAGCTGATCACAAAAGGACTGGAAACAGTTGATTATATAATCATTGGCCAAATTGACCAAAAATGGGTCGCGTAAAGTCAAATCTTCAAATCGCAATATTTCACGCGGATCAAGATGGGCATCAGCATAGGCTACCAACGCAAACGCCGCCGCCAGCCCCCGCGCTTCGGTTTCACGGCCTTCCTGCGTAAACAACCCTATCAGTTCAGCGTCCACAAGCGCTCCAACAGATAAAACCGCTCCTCATCCGAGAAGCGGTTTTATCTACATTACCTCGGATGATGTCTTGCTTCTGTTTAATGCTCATCCTTCGACCATATTTGACGATAGGAAGCATAAACAATACCGCCGAAAATCAACAAATAGACCAGCACCATCAATCCCGTTTGCTTGCGCGATTCCATTTTTGGCTCCGCCACCCACATTAAAAATTGCCCAACATCTTTGGCATATTGGTCTACAGTCTCGGGAATTTCTTCGTCAGCATAATCTACAATATTATCCACCAAAGGCGGCTTCATTTTCAACACGCCCCCTTCGGGCACATGTATGCCTTCTTTCGGATGGCCGTGCTCGTCCAAATATTCCGGTTTGATGGCAGAAGAAAGGTCCCCAGGAAAATACGGATTATAATAGACCCCCGGGCCAATATCCACATGGTCTGGCGCTTCCTCAAACCCCGTCAACAGGCTGTAGATATAGTCTGGTCCCCCTGCACGTGCCTTAGCCATCAGCGAAAGGTCTGGCGGCACCACGCCATTGGCCAAAATGGCCATCTGTTTGTTGGGATAGGGATTAGGGAAATAATCGGCCGGTGTTCCCGGACGGGTGAACATATCGCCGCTTTCATCAGGTCCATCAACAATATCATATTCCGCGGCAATCGCTTTTACCGCCGGATTCTCGACCGGATTGGCGCAATCAATATTGTCAGGAAATCCAGCGGGGCATTTATCCGCATGAAACGGCCCGCCTTTTTCTCCAAGATGGCGAAAGGCGACAAATTTCAAAGAATGGCACGAAGAACAAACTTGCTTATAGACCTGAAACCCCCGCTGGACGGCCGCTTTGTCATAGTGGCCAAAAGGTCCATTGAAAGACCATTCCACTTCAACCGGTTCTCTTGTCCCGCCACCGGACGCCTGAGCCACACCGCCGGTCCATAGGGCCCCTGCCAAGAGTGGCAGCAAAGCAGACAAGGCAACCCGTTTGATCGATAATTTTCCCATTTTCATCACCAATATTTTGATTATCATCACCCGCCCCTATTCGGCTGGCTGAATAGAGCTTTCAATTGCTTTTTGTTTTTTCGCTTTTTTCGACAACACATCTTCCGAAATCGAACTAGGCAATCCCTTAGGCTGTGCCTCAAACATCGACAAAGCCGGCAGAATGATCAGGAAATAGATGAAGTAAAAGGCTGTCGCCCCTTGCGCCCAGGCTATATAGGGCTGTTCAGCGGGTTTACCCCCAAGCCAGCCGAGGAACACAGCGTCGATAACAAACAGGAAGAACCAAAACCGTGCCCATGGCCGATAGCGCATGGAACGCACCTTGGCCCGATCAAGCCATGACAGGAAGAACAGGATAATGATGGAGCCAAACATCACCATCACCCCACCAAGCTTGGAATTGATCAACACAATGTCGGTAAACGGAATGGTCAGGTCGAAGGTGATCGAGCGCAACATCGCGTAGAAGGGCAAGAAATACCATTCCGGCACGATATGGACAGGGGTCACAAACGGATTGGCTTCAATATAATTATCCGTATGACCCAGCGCGTTCGGCATATAGAACACAAACACGGCAAACATGATCAAGAACAGAACGATCGCAAATCCATCTTTGACCGTGTAATAGGGATGGAATGGCACCGCATCTTTTTTTGATTTTATTTCAACGCCGGTAGGGTTGGTGTTGCCCGGCACATGCAGCGCCCAAATATGCAGGAATACAACCCCGATCAAGGCAAAAGGCAACAGGAAGTGAAGGGCGAAAAAGCGGTTCAATGTTGGATTATCGACGGAAAACCCACCCCAAAGCAATGTTTTGATCGAATCACCAACAACCGGAATTGCCGAGAATAGAGAGGTGATCACGGTCGCCCCCCAATAGGACATCTGCCCCCATGGCAAAACATAGCCCATAAAGGCTGTCCCCATCATGATCAGGAAAATTAGCACACCCAACATCCAGATTACTTCGCGAGGCTCTTTGAATGAGCCATAATAAAGCCCCCGGAACATGTGCAAATAAACCGCAATGAAGAACATGGACGCCCCATTGGCATGAGTATAGCGCAGCAGGTCACCAAAATTCACATCACGCATGATATGTTCAACAGATGCGAAAGCCATGGTTTTTTCTGGCGTATAGTGCATCGCCAAGACCACACCGGTAACAATCTGGACCATCAACATCACTGTCAAAATGGCACCGAACGTGTACCAATAGTTCAAATTTTTGGGGGTCGGAAATTCCATGAATTCCGAGGCAACACGAATAAGGGGTAATCTTTTGTCCAGAAAACGCTCAATGGCACTGCCCGGCACATAATTCGACTCATGGCTCATTGCGTCTAGCTCCTAACCAATTTTGATCTTTGTATCTGAGAGAAATTCAACCACCGGAATAAGCAGGTTTTCCGGTGCCGGGCCCTTCATAATGCGGCCCAAATTATCATATTGCGACCCGTGACAGGGGCAGAACCAACCATGCCAATCACCCCCGGCACCGGTTTCATTGGGCCCCAGCGGAATACAGCCGAGATGGGTACAGATACCTACGACAATCACCCACTCTTCCCTGCCCGCTGCAATACGGTTTTCCGGGGTTGCCGGTGCCTTGTCTTCTGTATTCAGGTTACGGGCAATTTTGTCCTTTAAAATTTTCATCGGGATCGTTTTGGCTTCTTCGATCTCTTTTTTGGTCCGGCGCCGGATAAAAATTGGCTTTCCCTGCCAAACCACCGTGACCACCTGCCCCGGTTCGATCGAATCAATCACCGCTTCTTTGGTGGCCAATGCCTTGACCGAAGCGTCCGGGTTCATCTGATCGACCAAAGGCACAGCGACCGCAGCCGTCGCCCCCACCGCCGTCATGCCCGCCAATAAATGGATAAAGTCCCGTCTCGTACCCTCTTCGCCTTGTGTGGAGGCAATATCTTCCGATGTACTCATGTCCGCCATCTCTAAAATTCCGTTTTGTTCGGTCTTTGCTGTTAATCGCTTACTTGCACCCATCCGCACCAGCCGCTGCAAAGCAACCACCAGACCGAACAGGACCCTTCAAAATTACCCCATCAATTGACTTCGCCGCCCCAATTGATACCAGCGTATCGACGATGAAACCCCTGATTGAGCGGGATTTCGCACTATTTATCCTTATTGTCCAGCATTTCAAAGGGGGGAAATGGGCACTTTTATTGACCCTGCAATTTCGCTATCACACGGATGCCGCCATAAGGGGCCCAAAATCGTGTATATCGTTTATTATCAGCCGGATATGGCCGGAAATGTCGGTGCCGCAATCAGGATTTGCGCCTGTTTCGGGGCCCAGTTCGAACTCATAGAGCCCTGTGGCTTTCCCCCCCGCGCCAGCGACCTCAGGCGGGCCGCCATGGACTATGGAGATGGGCAAGAGATCCGCCGCCATGCCAGTTGGGAAGACTTTCTCCAAACCCAGAACAACCGGTCCGGCCGATTGATTCTGATGACCACAGCCGGTGATGTGGCTTATACGGATTTTGCCTTGCGTCCAGATGATTGTTTGCTATTTGGCCGTGAAAGCGCAGGGGCACCAGAGCAAGTGCATCAATGCGCCGATGCCAGATTATATATTCCGCTACAAGCCAGCGCCCGCTCCTTGAACATATCCGTTAGCGCCGCCGTGGTGCTGGCAGAGGCCAATCGTCAATTCGCCCAAAACCGCTCAAATTAATAGCTGAGCTGCCCATAGGTGAACATGTGGCGCAAAATTGTTGCCCGCGCATCAGAGGCCAGCACCAACGAATAGAGCTCAGCCGTGGCATCACAGGCAAGACGGGAATCCTCTTCTGATTCCGGGATTTGTGCTGAGATGATCAAGCCGATCTTTTCATCCCCCAATCGCTGATAGATGATCTGACCCATTTCAGCCAACGACTGAACCGCCAACGCCTCGTCATATTCCGGCAGGAAGTCATAAGCATCGCGCACTGCCTTCGCCAGAGCAGTTTGTAATTGCTCGTTCTGCTCTTCACCAATGGCCACAAGATAGCGATCATAATCGAAACTCTGACCCGTTATCGCGCCGTAAACCCATAAGTGGCAAACCACCGGATCAACCTCATTAATCGCAAGAATAGCGTCTCGCATGGCAATGGTCGCACCGATTAGATCTTCATCTTGGGCGCGGGCTAAATAGAACGGAACCGAAACCGTACCAATCTCGATACGGATGCGATCAGCTTCTTCCTTCAGCGCTTCATCTCGGCCTCTGATATAGGCCCCCTCAAAACGCTGACGCCACCCTTCCTGGCGATCTGGTTCGCGCGCGATAATGGCACGAATGATCGGATCATTAAACGCCCGCATGGCTTCATCCACATGGGCGCGAATATCCGCTTCTGGGGGGCGTTGTGGCAAGCTTGATGCTGCGCGCCCGGATGGTTCGTTCTCACTGGTACTCGGGGGGTCCGTTTTTTCAACCAGAACGCTTATAGGCTCCTCAATCTTTGGGCCAATAATCGGCATGAGATAGTTCAAACCAACGGCAATACCGAGAATGGGAAAAATAACCGCCCAGAAACGACGCATGGACAAAGAGCCAAAAGACAGGAAGCTGGAAAAGAAGCTGCCAACCAAACCGCCCAGGCCACCACCAATGGTACCGCTAATGACCGCCAATATGATTTGCGTAATGTCCATCGGGTCCCCAAATTTTCGAGCGCCTTGCGCCCCAATACCGCGCAGGACCAATTTATCGCCCAACATGAAAGTCTGGCAATGTCTAACCGGGGGATCATTTGATCCATGTCATTCTATTGTTCTTGAACTCCCCTAATGTGTGGCTATGGTGCAACGTATTGCGCTGCACCATAGGCAAAATCTCTCATAAGAATAGGGTATGTTATGAAATCACAACAACAAAAAGCAGAAAGCTGGTTTCAATCGCTGCGTGATTCGATTTGTCAGGCTTTCGAAACCTTGGAGCGCGAGGCCGATCCCGCCCTCTATGGGCAGGCCGATGGTGAGGCCAAATTTGTCCGCACCCCATGGCAAAGGGGCAAAGACAAGGAGGAGGATCAAGGCGGCGGCGTGATGTCGATTATGAAAGGCCGCATATTTGAAAAGGTCGGTGTTCACACGTCCACCGTGTACGGAGAGTTTTCTGAAGATTTTCGCAAAGAAATTCCCGGTGCCGAAGAAGACCCGCGTTTCTGGGCTTCCGGTATTTCACTCATAGCGCATACCAGAAACCCCCATGCGCCAGCCGCCCATATGAACACCCGTATGATTGTAACCACCAAAACATGGTTTGGGGGCGGCGGTGATTTGAACCCCATGCACCCCAGCTATCGCGATCAATCTCACGAGGATAGTGTGTTTTTCCGCGCCGCCTATGAACGTGCCTGCGACAAACATGACCCCAGCTATTTTAAAAAATTTAAAAAATGGTGCGATGATTATTTCTATCTTCCCCACCGTAATGAACCCCGTGGTACTGGTGGTATATTTTATGACCGATTAAGTACGGACGACTGGGAAAAGGACTTTGCCTTCACCCAAGATGTCGGACGTGCTTTTCTTGAAGCCTACCCCCCTCTGGTGGCCAAGCGCATGAACCAGAAATGGAGCGAAGAAGACAGACGTAAACAGCTCATACAAAGAGGGCGTTATGCGGAGTTTAATTTGCTCTATGATCGGGGGACCAAATTTGGTCTCAAAACCGGCGGCAATGTTGACAGCATATTGTCTTCCATGCCCCCGGAGGTCATTTGGGAATAAAATATTCTAGAAAAATGAGACACAAAAAAACGCACTGCCCATGAGGGCAGTGCGCTTCTCGTTCTCTCCGGGATGGCTAACGCCCGCCCAGACCCCCAAACCCTGATAACAGGGTTATGAGTGCTAGCCCTCCAGTGCCATATGCCCCCCAACGCAAGTCTGCGAAACTTAATGTATCAGCAAGTACGGAGGTGGAAGCAAAATTCGCCACCGCCGCAAGACCAACAGCCCCGGCAACGATCGTAAACAGGCTCGTTAATCGACCAACAAAAGGCAGTAGACCCAAAATGCCGAGGACCCCGGCCATCACACCACCAGCGACAGCGCCGAACATGAGCAGTCCGTCACGTCCATTATTCGGTGCGCACTCCCCGCTGATTGAAAAATTTTGAGCTAGAAAGCAATCCACAGTTGCGCCGACAAAATAGTCGCCGGAAATGGTTGCTTGTTTGGTACCGGTAAAGTCTCCGGTGCTGGTTTCAACAAACCATGGGCCGAAAAAAGCGGCGGCGGCCATCGCCAAAGGTAGAATTATTCTGATCATCATACGCCCCAGATAAGAGTTACGCGGGTGAAATCCCGAGGCTACCTTAACGGTAATTAACCATTTGGCCAAGCGACAATATGATGCTGCCCTTGCCATAAAACCCGTAAACCATTCTATCTATCTGATAGATAAATGTTTTTTCATTCCTCTGGGTCGAGGCCGTGAACGGCAAAACTGTCCAGATGGGCACCCAGCCGAGCCAATTGACCCCTCCACCCATAGTGGCGCTCGACGAAGAGGCGCGCTGCCGCCCCCTTTTCTGCCCGCTGTGCGGGGGTAAGCTCACCCAATAAATTTACCCAATCTTCCGCCTGCGTGGCCGGATAGAGACAATCATGGGCCTCTGCTTCCAGCCCCTCAAGAGCCTGCGGCGACGCGATCACTGGCTTGGCCATGGCCATGGCTTCTAACACCTTGTTTTGAACACCGCGGGCAATTTGCAAAGGCGCAATAATGAGGCTGGCCCGTGCAAGAAAGGGCCGCACATCCGCGACACGCCCCGTCACCTCCACCCCGTCCTGAGTGGCCAAGGCCCTCACCTTGGGAGTGGGGTTCGATCCAACAATGGTTAAATGAAGATCGGGGTTTTGGGCTTTTGCCCGTGGCCAAACCTTTGTCATGAACCAGTCAATCGCCTGCACATTCGCCCAATAATCCATCGCCCCTGCAAACACAATCTCGCATCGAGCCGTTTGATCAGGTTCGACCTCTTTTTCATCGACGGACACGCTGGCAGGATTAAAATAATCAAGATCAACACCATTGCGCCAATAATCTATTTTCGCACTGTCTGCCCCCGACAAGGCGCGCACATAATCCGCCTCTTCCGGAGTAATCAAAAACACACCATCCAATTGGCGCGACAAAAGTGCCTCATCTTTTTGCAATCGCTTTGCCTCGCGATGATAGAGCCAACTTTCGGGAAAACATTTTTGCTTGGCATATTGGCGCCATTTATCGCTATCTGCATCAACCATATCTAACAAGCGCACGCGCCCTAAACCTTTGCGCGTAACATATTGCCCCATGGAAGAGGAAAACCCCATGACCAAATCGAACGGACCTTTTGCGCAGAGCGTGGAAAGCCATTTGTCCATTGCCTTTGAGCGATAGAAGGTTTGCGATAATGCCTCGCCCCTTAACAACCCTGTGAGGCTCTTCCATTTTACTTTTTCGCGATGGAGCGGAAAAAACTTTACCGTCTCGCAAAGTTTCTCAAGGCGCTCCACATAGCGCCAATCCCGCTCCTCATCAACAAAGCCCCCCAAGGTGAGGTGGTATTTTTGTGCAAGATATTGAGTTAACTGCCAAGACCGAATTTTATCCCCCTTATCGGGTGGAAACGGAATACGATGAACCAAGAGCAGGGCGCATTTTTTTGCCGGTTTTGTCATGTGTTTATGCCAGATGCCGCGCCACTATAGGCCCCAGAATATTTGCCATTGGTAAGGGTAGTTTTTTCCAGACCTTTGTTGCGAGATTGAATTTTGGGTTATCCGGATTGATATCCGGTATTTTTTGCCCGCCCCCTAAATGATAATGATAGAACAAAGGTGTTGGTTGAAACCCCCAATAGGTTTTATAAGCAAATGATCCGGTGTCATATTTAGAGCGACCAAAATCAAAATCGCTGACCCCGCGCTCTCGGGCCATTTCCATCAATTTCCAATAGAGATAATCATAGGCGTGAAGTTCACGCGCCTGAGGCAAGGCGCCTACATAATAAGGCATGACCCTGTTCTTGTGCCAAAAGCTGACCAAACCAGCGACCGGCTTCGCGTTGGCTTTTACTAGGCTGAAACTTACCCTATCTGAGGAAAAGTTTTTTGCCAAGGCTCGCAGCCAACCAATAGAAAAAACCGGCGTGCCTAAATTACGCAAGGAACAGGCATAAAGCGAATAAACATCATCAATCCTTGCCTGCTCTATAAATTCTAATTGGCCAGCGGTTTCTGCTTTAATGGCTTTGCGGATATCCGCCCGTTTTTTTCGTGGTATCGCCAAAAGGGCTTCTTCTGAATCGGGCAAAATTTTATTAACAAACCCCGCATAGGTTTTACTTTTGGAAACCCATCCATCAGGTTTTTCCCCTCCTCGTAATTCTACATAGGCCGCCTTTTGCTGTGCAGCCATTAACGCCGCCCGTTTGGCCAACATCGCCGTCGCCTTAAGGTTATCTGACACAATACCACCACCAACGGAAAAGGCTGAAGAGATTAAAGAGCGCCCAAACAATGGGCTGTTGATGGCGACCAAAGGTAGCAGGGCTAAAATTTCATCCTCGGAATTTTGCGCCACCAAGGGGAAAATTTCATGGTCATGATGATCACGCACGGCGCGCAACCATCCGCTATAATGAAAAAAACTTCCCGTCGGATGCTTATCGATATAAGCATCCCACCGGCATAGTTCTTCTTCCCTTTTTAAGTTCAGTAGGCCAATCTGAACTGGCATTGGCGATGCGGACACATCTTCCTTCGTCATCATGGGTCCCTGTCCCCTCATGCTACATTCTCCAACACATCATCGAGATAGATGGCATCAAGGCGCGCCCAGTGAAAATCGGCCAATAGCTTTTCCAGCTTTTTTTCCATATGATCAAGATTGGTATAATGGCGGAAGCGAGACCGGGCAGACAGGCCCGTCACTTTCGGTTGTTCAGGGTCGATTTCCCATGGGTGAAAATAAAAAATCCCCGGCAAATGGCGATGATTATTCAGAGACCGCCATAGGCTCTGTGACCAACGATAGGGCAGCAGGCGAAACCAGCCCCCGCCCGCACAAGTAAAGCGTCGTCCAAACCGCTCTACTGTCGCCACCGGCAACTCAATAATCGGTAAATCTTGATCCGGCTTGAAGGGTGACGTCGGCGCCTCTGCATTGGCGTAATGATCATGGGCTATCGGGTGCAGGGATGAGGAATAAAGATAACCAGCTTCGCACAATTTTTCATAGGCCCAGGGGGTGCGTCGATCGAAAGAAAACCCGGCAGCGCGAAACCCGTTCACGGCAACCCCGGCAATATCTTCTAATATTCTTTTGCTGGTTTCGGCATCTGTTAAAAACTCTGCCGCATTTTCATCAAATACTTTCTTATGTGCCATGCCATGGCTACCTAATTCATGGCCGCGCTCGACAATCTCGCGCACAAGTTTGGGACATTTCTTAGCGACCCATGCCAAGGTGAAAAAAGTGCCATGCGCACCATGGCGCTCCAGCAGATCCATCGCCTTGCGGGTGGCCCCCTCAACCCGGAGAGAGAAACCATCCCACTCTTGTGGAGAAATTTTTTCGCTGAGCGCCCAAACTTGAAAATAATCCTCAACATCAATGCTCATACCATTGACGATCGGGCTTAACTTATCAATTCGCTTGCTCATGGGTCTCATCAGACCCCCTATGGCTGTCCGTAAAACTGGCTGATAATGTCTTCAACTTCCACAAGCCTTTTTGCAATCAACCGATTACGCCGGCCGCGTTGCGTATCCAACCGATCAATTTGCTGGCGCAATTTGTCGACATCTTTACTTACCTGTCGCAATTCATCGCATGTTTGCTCTAAAAACAGAACCAGCTCTTCAAAAAAGACGCTATGGGCCGGAGGTTCATCTGCTTCAGTTCCCTCGCCTCGAGGCTCATTTACCTCTTCTTTGTCGTCATTTCGAGGCTGGTCCAGTTCAAGATCAATATCGCTACTTAGTCCGTCCTTTTCTTGCTCAAGGTCAAAGTCTATGTCTGCGGTAAAAACCGCCGCCGCTTCTTTTTCTTGTACCGCGCGAATATCTCTGGCCACATCTTCCAAGGTGATTTCATCACGACCACCTTCATTCCTTTGCTGTTCTTGAAAATCCGTTTCTTCTGCCTGACGATTATGGACAAACGGCAATACGATAGCAGGAGATGTCTCCGCCGCTACAGGCATATCAGAAACATCCTCTTCCGATTGCGCGTTAGATGTTTCTTCGCTGTCTCCTTCTCGGGCTTTTTCTTCGATATTTTCATCGGCAGAATGGATGGCGGAAATTTCTATCCCCTCCTCTTCCATTTCTCGTAAAATTTGCTCGACCAGCGGTTGATCAATATAGTCTGCATCGCTTAACGCCGCACCCACCAGTAAACGTGCACACAGGCGATTGACCAAACGCGGCACGCCATGGGTTGCTTGAAATATTTTTCCCATAGCTTGGTCCGTAAACAAGGATTGCTCGTCCTCCCACCCGGCCATCAGCAGACGGTGATCAATATAATCCGCCATTTCTTCTTCATTGAGCGCTTTTAGGGTCCAAGAAACCACGACCCGTTGATTGAGATGCGTCATTTCCGGCATGTTCAAGCGCGTGCGTAATTCAGGCTGACCAACCAGAAATATTTGTAACAGCGCTTCACCATTATGGGACAGGGTGGAGAGCAGGCGTAGCTCTTCCAGCGAATGGGAGGCGAGATTTTGCGCCTCATCGACCACCAAAACAATATGATGGCCGGCATTTTTTTGACCTATAAAATAGCTCTCCAGCGCCTTCATTCTCGCTGCAAAATTATCTCCGCGTTCATCTGCACCAAAGGCCGTCATGACTTGCGGTAACATTTCGCCAGGTTCAAAGCCAGTGGCCAATAATTTGCTGGCGATGACTTGCGACCCAAATTCTACTAGAAAATGCTCGATTAAGGTGGTTTTTCCTACCCCGGTTTCGCCTGTGAGAACCACCAAGCCTTCTGCCTGCTGCAAACCATATTTCAGATAGGCAAGCGCACGCTCATGCATTGAGCTATCAAAGTAAAAGCTCTCGTCAGTCCCCAACCTAAAGGGTGCCTTTTTCAATCCAAAATAAGCCTCAATCATCGTGCTTTACCCCCCAACTAAAAATCATAAGTCACCCCCACAGTGACGGCGTTTTGCGTATAATCGAGATTGTTATTCTGCGAATTTCTATCGGTACGATTTATTTGTAAAAAAGCCGAGACATTATCCCCTAATCGATATCGTCCCCCCAATGCCGCATCGATGGTTGTCGCCTTATCAATAAAGGAAGCCGGATTTTGACAAATGGCAGTAATTTCGGCTTGCGTAAGCCCAGCGAAAGCCGGGTCAGTACTCAAGGCCAAGGTGCAATCAAGAAAAGACTGGCTGACCGTGGTTTCCGCACGCCTTGCACTAAGACGACCATAGACGGTAGTCCGCCGCGACAAACGCCGCTCTACACGCGTACCAATAAACAGGCTCTCGGTTTCTTGGAAACCAAAATCAGATTTATCATAACCACCAGAAATAGTGTATTGGGTGCGGGCATTGCGACCAATCACGGACAAGGTTGCATTGTCAGAAGCCGCCAAACCGGAACGCCCTCGATTCAAATCGGTGAGATTAGAATTAAAGGTCACGGCCCGACCCGCAATTTCATTCGCTGTGAGGTCCGTATTTTGCCGCAAATCATCAATATAGCTCAACGTTTGTGATTGCAGCGCAGAGAAACTATTGGAAATGCCTTGGGCGCGGGTTTGGAAAGTACGCGAAATGTGCGAACGCACCATCAATCGACTAGAAAGGCGATATTCTCCCTCACTCTCAACCCAAGTGCCCCCATAACGTTCACCCAACTCTACTTGTATTTGGGTCCTATGGCCGGGCTTCAACAATAGACCCGCTTTCCAGAAGGCCCCTGATATTTCTGAATCGACAAAATAAGCCGAACCATTGGTGTTGATGTCATCATATCCAAGAGTACCGGTAAGAGAAATGCGCCGATTGAGTGGATAGCGTAAATCTGTATAAACAGCCGCTTGCGAATAATCGACCTCTGGCAAAATATCCGAACCGCTTTCCTTGGTATCATTACCATAGGCGTTTAACGAAAAGCGTAAACGGTCCATCATTTTACCGCTATCATAGGAAAGCAAAACCTCGCTGGTATCGCTATCGTTTAGATAGTTTTCAACACCGCTTACCTTATCTGCGTCATCCACAGTTACCCGGGTAAAGCGATAACGCGCTTCGGCTGATCCCTCATTGGAAAATTTGGAATAGAGATAGGGGCTAACGCTATAAGACAAGGCTTCGGCCCGCTGTTCATTTGCAGCCCCTTGACGGTCTGCAATTGCCGCATTTTGGCCAAGGGCTTGCTGTTGCGCTGCCAATCCCAAATCAAGGAACAACAGATTATCGATAAATTTTATTGTCCCGGCACCGGTAACATTTTTATCTACTCTGAACTGATCATATTGCTCAACACCGGCATTATCCGTCGCCGGGTTTAAATAGCCCCCAAACCGAACATCCCCAGAAACCAGGCCCGTAAAATGTGGCCGATTAACAAACACACCACCATTGAGGATCAGCGAGGCAATAGCGTCTTCTTGCGGATTCGTCCCGCTATCCAACAACACATTATCGGTATAGGTGACCTGCGGGCTTGCGCTGAGCGCATAGCCAATAAAATCCGTGCGCAATTCCAATGGCGGTTTGCCAGCGGATACTTGCGCCATAACAGGCCCGGGCAAAAACCCCGCCACGAGCGACACAGCGCTGATCAACCTATATTTCAGCTTCGCCTTCATGCATCCTCTCCGCTCAAATTTGGCTCTTTTCTTTCAGGCGCGTTTTGCGGGGCGCTATTTTGTCCGTGCTCGCCTTTTGCAAAATCCTTATAATAATATTCCTCATAGGAGCCATATTCGCTGGCGCGCTCGGGCACCAAACACCGGTTCAATATCAATGATATGCGTGGTTGCACGTCCAGCACTTCTTCTAGGGCCGCCGCAACTGCAGGCTCCGGCGTGGCACTGGCCTCAACTACAAAAATGACTTCATCCACATGTTTGGCAATGGTGACGGCTTCGGGTGTTGCCAAAACCGGCGGCGTATCAAAGATAATCAAATGATCCGGGAAGCGTAATGATAATTCCCGAACCAATTCTTTCATTTCTCGTCTAGAAAATATTTCATTGGGGGCTTCGCTCGATTTACCCTGTGACATTAACGATAGATCAAGCCCCTCGGCCTTCACGATCAAATCAGAAATATCCAATGAGGGATCCAAGACATGATCGGTTAATCCAATTCCAGCATCTAGGCCCAGCTGAGCGAAAACCTTCGGACGCGGTACATCCGCATCAATCAACAAAACCGGGATACCATCCTCAATCGCAAGCGACAGGGCCAGATTGATAGCGGTAAATGTTTTACCTTCTGCTGGGCGCGTTGAGGTTAGGAGGACAACATTTTTCTGCCGCTCTCCTGCTTTATGGGAAATGGTTCCGTGGCGAGAAAAATCAAGCCGGCGCAACAAGCGACGCTTGATTGCCCGCAACTCCAACGCCAAACGTTTACGCTTAGCCGTGGGAGTGTAAAACCCCTGCTCAGCGATAAGCTCATTATCAAGTTTAACGGTTTGAAACGTTTCGGTCTGTGATCCGTTCGAGGGTCCAAGCCCACGCCGTTCGCGCACACGCTTCATTGAGCGTCGACGCACAGTCCCTCCGGACAGGTTGGCTGCTTTTTCGACGATGCTCATGAGCGCCCCCCGTTTCCGGTTGTCACCCTATTGTCGGACAATAACAGCTTTTCCAAAACCATATTAACAGGCCCCACCTTCTTGGCGATCGGGCTATGGGAATAGATTAAAAACATCATTCCCGCCAACCCCATCATCAAGGTCAAGGACGCCACCAATGCCGATCGCCCAAGCCACAATTTTTGCCGCACCATGGTCGTTTCAGAAGGAGATAGTTGCCCCAATACAGGCAAACCGAAAGCCTCTTCCAAATCTTCCGCTTGGGTATAGGTGCCATCAAGCTGCGCCATTAAAAACGCCAATCCGATAGCGCCACCAATAGAAAGTAACGCGATAGCAATTGACAATAACGCCCGTGGTGGTCCGGCCGGAAGCGCCGGTATTGTTGGGTTTTCATAAATTTCGTACTTCACCGACCCGCCCAGTGCGCCCATGCGCGAAGAATTATCCAAACGTGAACGCCGCTCCAGCAATTTTTGATAATCTTTTTCCAGCTGGTCTTTGCCAATCATAATATCATCAAGCTGCGCCATAACTTCCGGCACACGGGTGGCTGCGATGGAAAGCTTGTCTATTTCCCCCTGCACATGGGTAATGCGCGCTCTTAAGGTGCCAATGTCCCCATCAGCCGTTTGCTTGGCCAATGACAGGCGCGCAAATTCAGGATTTTCTGGAAGCGCCGAACCATTATTTTCCAATTCGGCAATTCGCGCCTGCAAGCGCTGTATGTCCGGATAATTATCATTATAAACCGAACGCAATTGCGCCAGTTCAAGTTTCAACTTGTCCAACTCTGAACCGGAAGAAAAGCGTGGTGTCTTTGATAGCTGTTCAACCAGACTATTACGCCGCTGGATGGCCGTGGAAAGCTCGAATTGCAACCGGGATAGTTCATTTTCTTTTTGCTCAAGCACCCGATTTGACCGCGCAGCGCCCGCCAACACTTCCGCATTCATTTCTTGAAACTTGGCAATTTCGCGATTTTTGTCCGTGATTTTTTGTTTTGCTTCCGCAATCAATAAATCGATATTGTTGAGACCGGTTTCATAATCAAGCAATTTGGAAGCAAGATCCTGCTCAATAAACAAATTCACGAGCGAGTCGACAATTCTTTGCGCCACCACTGGATCGCGATCAGCATAGGAAATATTGAAAAAAGATCGCTCAGGGCTGAGAATTTTAATCAACCTCTGAAGGCTTTGCACTTTTTTTTGCATTTGTGCTTCGCCGCTTATTCCCTCATCAATACCAGTTTCACGAATAACTTTTTCCAAATTCTCTCGTGACAAGAGTTGCAAACGCAGCGCCGCAATACGCTGATCATAATCAAGCGCGGTTCCCACATCGGAGGTTGTCTCTCCAATCGGCGTATCCGTGTTAAAATAAAGTTGTGCCCGCGATTCATAGACATCTGGAATGAAACGCAACAGGGTCCACCCTACCAAGGCCAACCCCCACGCCAATGCCACGATCAACCAGCGGCGACGCCACAGGCCAATCACATATTTGACAATCGGATTAGGAAAATCAGCTAATCGCATGCACTATAACACTTCCCCAAAGCCACCCGCAGGCGGTCTCGTCTCTACCAAAAACTTTCCGGTATTAAAATTACATCGCCCGGTAAGACCGGCACATTCGCTTGCACATCTGCCTTGCGCATCAAATCATCAAGCCGCAAACGATAGGCTTTGCGGTTTGCTCCCTGCCCGCGATATAAAATCGCCTTATTGCCAGCGGCAAATTCTGTAAGTCCGCCAACGGCCACCATCACATCCAATACGGTCATGCCATTTTGATAAGGCAGAGCTACCGGTTTTTGTGCTTCCCCCAACACCCGCACCTGCTGGTCAAAGGTGGAGGAAAACTGATTAACAATCACCGTTACTTCCGGCTTTTTCACATAAGAGCCGAGCACTTGTTCAATATCGTTTGCCAATTCCGACGGGGTTTTATCCGCCGCCATCATATCTTCGACCAGGGGAGTTGAAATCCGCCCATCGGGACGCACGGTAACATTGGTGGATAATTCCGGCGCCCTCCATACAAAGATTTGCAATTGATCAAGGGGTCCGATGAGATAATCCGGCGCGGCTTGCACTGGTGCATCCGCTACAACCGGCGCCTTATCACCATCAGCCGCTATGTCATCTCCGCCCATTGATGGAATGGATTCACATCCTGCAAGCGCTAAAAGCGTCACCCCAATTAGGGCCAACCAATATGAACCCGTTTTTAAGATCATCATCATATTACCAGCCTCCTCCAGCCAGCCCATTCGCTTTGCATCTCACTTTACAACCTATGCAAGTTGCGCGCAAAAATGGCTCTTTTGATATCCGGTTATGGGGATTTTTTTACCGCACAACCCAAATAGATTAATCGCCTCAACAAAAACCGTCAGATTCCATCGCCCGAGATAGAATCCGTTACAATTTGATACAGTTTGAACTAACAGCCCACTCCTTTACAGGCCGTTAAGATAAACAAATCAGGCCTATTTGTTAACCTTTGCCCGCCCCATCTCTTAACGATTTCCCATATAAAGACTGACTTTGAGGGGGTATTTATTAACGCGCCCCGACGCCGAACAAGGCCACACGCACCGTCTTGATGATGATAAATAAATCAAGGATGAGGGAAAAATTCTTCACATAATACAGGTCATAGGTAAGCTTATCGCGTGAATCCTCGACGGATGCACCATAAGGCGAGTTGACCTGCGCCCATCCGGTTAGCCCCGGCTTCATTAAATGGCGCTCGTTATAATGGGGTAAATGTTTCACAAGCATTTGGGTAAATTCCGGGCGCTCCGGACGCGGCCCCACAAAACTCATTTCTCCGCGTAAAATATTAATCACTTGCGGAATTTCATCGAGCCTAGAGCGGCGCAAAAAGGCCCCAACCTTGGTGATACGTTCGTCGGCCGGGGCTGCCCATCTGGCCCCATCTTTTTCCGCATCTTTGATCATTGAACGAAACTTCAAAATGGAAAAATGCTTTCCATGGCGTCCCACACGAATCTGCTTGTAAAACACAGGTCCCGGAGAGCTGACCTTGACCGCCACCGCACAAGCAACCAATACCGGAAAAGTAAAAATCAACAGGCTAAGCGCCATGATGATATCAAATCCACGCTTCATCAGACGCGAAATCCATACGCCTTTAGCCACTGGATTGGCCTCAATCTCCGCAGGCCTAAAATCCGCTAGATCAATTTTGCCGATCAGATGTTCCGTGTCAGGGTGCGCTGGCGAAAAAAACTGTAAAAGAACACGCCCGAAACGATGTTTTTCTAAAACCCGTCGACGCGGCAAAGCAAAAAAGGCCGCGATTTGCGCCGTGTGACGCAACCGCGTGACATAGATCAGCAAACAGATTGCAAGAGCGATTTGCGTGAAAATAAACACGCCACCCCAACCAATTTGCGAAATAAATTCGCTAAACCCCAACAACTACGCTACTCCAATATTTCCCACCCTTTATTTAGAAGATGGGCGACCTGAATGCAAATCTTCCCCAGATAAAGACACACTCATTCCCCCAACAAGATGCCAAATTCGTGCCATTTATGCTGGGTTCAGGCCTTAAACACTCTTTTTTAGCCATAGTTGCAGGCGCGCATTCATTCCTAGGGCCGCATTATTTCCCCCACCGCTCTTACGGGGTTGATTTTAGGTCACCCCATACCCCATAAAATTGTGCGCGCGACAATCATAAAGCCTACGAAAATTCGCCTCCTCCAGACATCAGCACTTGGCCATAATCTTGCGAGTAGAAGGATGAGCCACCATTTTTGAAAGAGCAATTATGCGCATTCTGGTTCTCACAAGCCTGTTTCCCAATTCGGTGAAACCCTCACATGGGATATTCGTCGAAAACCGCTTGCGCGCCATCACCGCCTTGGCCAAAACCCGCCAACAGAATTTAGATATACGCGTGATTGCCCCGGTGCCATGGTTTCCTTCTAAAGCAAAAATTTTCAGGGCTTATGCAAACTATGCCAAGATACCCCTTCGGGAATGGCGTTACGGTGTAGATGTGCGCCATCCGCGCTATCTCGTTCCCCCTAAAATAGGCATGGGGGTTGTTACCTCTACCCTCACCGCCTGTTTTAAAGGAGCAATACAGCAACTACTTGATGGGGGATGGGATTTTGATCTCATCGATGCCCATTATTATTATCCGGACGGGGTTGCGGCGGTGAATGTCGCTCACTTATTTAACAAGCCCGTTATTGTCACCGCACGCGGCAGTGATATTACTCAGATTGCTAATTTTTCGGGGCCACGAGAGAAAATTCTTAGCGCCGCCGAACGCGCCAATGCGTCGATCAGCGTATGCGGAGCGCTGCGTAAACAAATGATCGCCCTCGGCATGAATGGTGATAAAATTCACACCTTGCGTAATGGCGTTGATTTGGATCGCTATCATCCACAAAATATCACACCAAGCCACCGAACTTCCACGCCCGCCATTGCTTCGGTTGGTCATCTTATTGACCGCAAAGGTCATGATCTGGTGATCCGGGCGGTGGCGGAAATTGACAGGGCTCGCCTGTTGGTGGTTGGCGATGGGCCTGAAGAAAAAAAACTCAAATCTCTTGTTCAAGAACTCAATATTGCCGATCGTGTCTCTTTTACGGGCGCTCTTCACCCGGATCAATTACCCGATCTGTATAATCGCGTGGATATGCTCGCCCTTGGTTCAGACCGCGAGGGTTGGCCCAACGTGTTGCTCGAAGCCATGGCCTGCGGCACCCCTTGCATCGCTTTTGATATTGGCGGCAATGCGGAGGTCATCCGTGCCCCTGAAGCCGGACGTATTCTTGGCGAACGTAGCGCCTCAGCCTTGCGTGATGGCCTGAATGATCTCTTCGCCAACTTACCAGATCGCAAGAAAACGCGCCTCTATGCGGAACAATTCTCATGGCAACAAACCGCTGCGCACATTCTTGACCTGTGGGAAAAGACCATCCAACCCAAAACCATCAAAAAACCCCAGCCCGTATGGCACACTGTCGGTCGCTTTCCTCCTTCTGAAACACATCCCCCCCTATTGGTAACAATCGACACCGAAGAAATTTTTAACTGGGCCGATGGAAAGTCCGTGGCCTATTGCCTATCTCCCATCGAAGATTTCGCGCCCTTTCAAGCCCTCTGCGAACAATATGGCATACAGCCTCACTATTTTCTAACATGGCCCTTATTGCGAGACAGCGATTATATTGACTGGTTTCACGCCTTGCACACTGAGGGGCGCGCTAGCCTGGGGTTGCACCTTCACGCCTGGCAAACGCCACCGGAGGATGCGCTGAAAAAGCAATCCCACCTTTATCAGTCACAAATGCCACACACCTTACATTTTGAAACTTTGAAGACATTGGCCGACCAGTTCGAGCGCGTTTTTGGGTTTCGCGCCACCACCCATCGTGCTGGTCGTTATGGCATTGCCCCCTTTGTGCTTGATCATTTGGCAGAAATTGGTGTGCGGCATGATTTTAGTCCCAGTGCCGGTTTTGACTTTCGCCCTCAAGGTGGGCCTAATTTTTCTGCCCTATCTGCCGATCCTTTTTTTCATAAAACCGGCACTGGAAAGCTGCTTTCTGTCATTCCCCCCTCCGGCGCCCGGGCACTTAAACGCACCCGTTTATTCTTTCCCACCAATGAAAATCATATGGCCAATTTTGCTGATCTCTCTCTTGGGCAAAAACATTTTAGCGCCCCCATGCGCTTAACACCGGAAGGCAACAATATTGCCGACATGATTGCTCTGGCCAAAGCGCTTAACCGTCAGCACGTATCAATGATGAGCCTGTCCTTGCACTCATCCTCTCTGTCTGCCGGGGCAAACCCCTATGCTAGAAACCCAAAAGAGGTTGAGGCCTTGTTGCACCGGCTGGATCAATTTTTTAAATGGCAAAATGCAAACAACCCCAAAGCATTTTTGAGGCTGCAAGATATTGACGCAATCTACTCCGGCTTTGCTAATTCAAATATTTAACCGCGATAATCAATAGCCAAATGCCGACAATAATACCGATTAAAAAGGTTGAGGCTGCCCCAATGAAGCGAAATGCATTGGCCCCGGTTTTAGTAATCAGGCCAATGGGGTGAAGAGTGCGCGCGATAATCAACCAGGCCGCCAGCCCGGCAACCACCATAGAACGACCGACGGAGATTTCGATAAGTCCCAAGCTGATCAGAATGAGCGGGCCATATTCAGCTAGATTGGCATGGGCGCGCACCCGTTTTTCCAATGTAGATCCTTTTTTAAATCCGAGGCTAGTGCTTTCAGAGCGCCGAGCGCTAACGGTATAAAACCCTAAAACCATCAAGATGAGGGTTAAGGTCGCTGCCGCAATGGCAGTATAAACGGGAAAAACCATGGGATAACCTCTCGCGGTCTTGTGTAAACAAATGCGTAGATAAAGACGCAACTGATTGAGCCTAGAAGGATGGTTCCCAAGGGTCAATCAATAGACACACATGGCTGTCATCAGCAAAACTAATAACACAAGAATGAAAGGCTGGGATTAGTCCGCGCGATGCACTTTTTCGCTGCGTTCATGGCGTTCTTGCGCTTCAATACACAAGGTCGTAATCGGACGCGCTTCCAGACGACCAACCCCAATCGGCTCGCCTGTGTCCTCGCAATAGCCATATTCACCCGTGTCGATGCGTCGTAACGCCGCATCAATTTTGGTGATTAATTTGCGCTGACGATCTCTTGTGCGCAATTCGAGAAATTTATCAGACTCGCTGGAGGCCCGATCGGCCGCATCCGGCATGCGCAAATTTTCTTCCTGCAATTGATCCAGCGTGTCTTTGCTCTCTTTGAGAATTTCCTCTTTCCAATCAAGCAATTTCTGACGGAAATAGTTGAGCATTTGCTCGTTCATATAAGGTTCATCAGCTGAAGGGCGATATTCAACAATTTTTGTTACTGACATAATCTTAACTCTACTCCCTAAACCCAAACTCTAAGTGACATCTTAATCTTGCCCATCCATGCCCAGTTTACTGCTCTGGCTTCACTTGCGAGAAATGTGCCTAGCTGCCACCCAAGATGAAACAGACTAGGGATTTAGCGCTGCATAATCGGGAACGGCCCGTGACACAAGGTTTGACGCGCAATTTGGTGGTTTTTGCTAATAATCGCTGATGTCCAAATAAAGGCCTCTTCAGGCCTATTTAGGTCACAAAGAGCCAATAGGGGGCAATTGACGCCATTGTGAGGGCATATCGCTCCATAATGCGCAAATTGTGCGCTTTTAGGCTGGCCACTGCCCTTCCCATCTTATCCCCGCCCTAACATTATGGCCTATCTTTCCTGTGGCGGGTTTTGCTGACATAATGGCTGGAGTATGGGGGCGTGTATGGTTTGGGGAGTAGAATGAAAGTCTCACAAACAGGTATTGACCTGATCAAACATTTCGAAGGCCTGCGCTTGGAGGCCTACCAGGATATTGCGGGCATATGGACCATTGGCTATGGCCATACGGGTAGTGATGTATCCGAGGGTATGAGCATTTCCGAGCAAGAGGCCGAAAACCTGTTACGTCAGGACCTCACCCGATTTGAAAATGGCATTAGCAGCGCAGTCAATGTGCCACTGGGGCAAAACCAATTCGATGCGCTGGTTTCCCTAGCCTATAATATCGGGATCAATGCCTTTCGTGGATCAACGGCCCGAAGACTGCTCAACAAGAATAAATATTTCGAAGCTGCCGAAGCCATCACTTGGTGGAACAAGGCCTCAATCAATGGGCGCAAACAAGAAGTGCCCGGTCTGGTGCGCCGCCGAGCCGCCGAGGCTGCCCTGTTCCTCACCGATTTACCCCCGGAAGCCTCCGAAGAGGGGACGGTGGAGGATGAAACCCGCATCACCCCCGAAGAAAACACCCCAAGACGAGATAATGTATTGGGGTCGCGCACCATTGACGGCGCTGTCGTTGCCGGAGCCGGTGGGGCTGCCGGAGCTGGGGCGGCGATGATGAATGGCAATGAGAGTGACAAAAATAGTGACACGGGTAATGATGTAAACACCGATGCGACCAATACTACGGATGAGACCGGATCAACGGGAAAGACGACCGACACAACAGGCGATAGCAGCACAGCAGGTGACGCGGTAGAGGGTGGCGAGACAGGTACCAGCACTGAAATAGGCACTCCACCACCGGCTGATGCCCCCTTACCTCAAGATTATCGCGAGGCGTTTCAAATTGCCGCCGGGGTGTTGGTGGTGTTGGCAGTGATCTATATCATAATCGCCCGACTTGATGACTGGTTTAACTATCGCCGCTAAAGTAATCGCGAACAGTCAATAAAAATCAAAAAGAGAGCCTCACCCTGAACCTGTCTAAGGATGGCCTGTCAAAGGAGAAGCCCGCCGAAGAGTCATCTTGAACAGTGCTTATGGTGAAGGGCAAAAAAAACACCCAATCCTCAATCAATCCGAGCACGGAAAGACAGGGTAAAATTGGGATCAGGGGTGCCCGAGGCAAAAGAACCCTGTGGGCGCAAACATATATAGGTTACCGCCGGATCATAGCCCGCTGTCGGCGTATAGGTGCAGGCGGCAAAGTTTACCGGCTTGGTAGTCGCGTTGGAATAGGCCGCATCAGTTGCATAGGTAAAGGTCAGCCCTGCCCCACTCGATTGACTAAATGCAACCGGATTGAGCTCTGGCCCTGCATCATCAATATCCCCATTATAGAACGTTACCTCCGCCGGTAATTTGTCGATGATTTCGATCGAACCGGGATCTGCCGGCCCGGAGCCCGTGTTGGTGACGGTGAAAGTGTAAATCACATCATTGCCCGGCACCGCATAAAGCCCTAAAGCGCCAGGATCAAACACGGCAATAGATTTATTCGCAACCAGTGAGGCAGCACCGGTAAAGGTCACCGCATAATCTTCAACTTCGCCATCATTGGCAGAGCCGGTAGCCGATAGGGACGGTGTGGTGCTCCAGCGAAAGCGCGCATAAGTCTGCGCCGAGGTGGCGGTTGTTGGAATGGTCACCGACAAATTGATCAATCCATCGCCATCACTGTCTTGCACATTGGTGGCGATTTGTTCACCAGTATCCGCGAAGGAGTTGTTGCCATTGAAGTCCATCCAGGCTTGCAAATACCCCCCCGGCCCATTGACCATAACCGGAATGGTAGCCGTGGCACCGCGGGCGAG
>JALWRV010000111.1 GCA_027080545.1 Parvularculaceae bacterium | reverse complement strand
ATTGGGGAAGTCCTGACCGAGCTTGCCGGCACCCAAAATGGGTTGGCCGGGTAGAAATTTCATGGAAGCCGGATTTGGCGTGTCTTCTGTTTGAATAAACATTTGAATTATCTGCCGTTCAGGGGTTATCAACGATACAGCATATGGAGAGATAAATCGAAAAAGGCAAGGGGACGGATTTCCTGTGGGCGATGTCAGCGGGAGGGCGGTCTTCATGGTGGTTTTTGATCAGTGCGTTGGTTTTTCCATAAGATTTTATTCCCGCTTTTAGGAAGGCTTCCCCATGGCAACCAAGTTTTACGACGAAAATACCAAGATAACCGACGAAGAAGCGCTTGATTTTCATTGCGGGGACAAGCCGGGCAAGTTGGAAATTCATGCCACCAAGCCGATGGCGACCCAGCGGGACCTGTCGCTGGCCTATTCGCCGGGGGTGGCGGTGCCGGTTAATGCCATCGCGGACAATCCTGATCGGGCTTATGACTATACCGCCAAGGGCAATATGGTGGCGGTGATTTCAAACGGGACAGCCATTTTGGGCATGGGGAATTTGGGGGCGCTGGCGTCTAAACCGGTGATGGAAGGCAAGGCGGTTCTGTTTAAACGGTTTGCGGATATTGATTCCGTTGATATCGAGGTTGATACCCAAGACCCTGATGCGTTTATCAATTGTGTGAAATATCTCGGGCCCGCTTTTGGCGGGATCAATCTGGAAGACATCAAGGCGCCGGAAAGTTTTGTTATTGAAACCCGCCTGAAGGAATTGATGGATATTCCCGTGTTCCATGATGATCAGCATG
This sequence comes from Parvularculaceae bacterium, assembly GCA_027080545.1. Taxonomy (GTDB): domain Bacteria; phylum Pseudomonadota; class Alphaproteobacteria; order Caulobacterales; family Parvularculaceae; genus S012-90. Next base: position 7,133 of record JALWRV010000111.1, on the reverse strand, counting down.
GCACCGCGATTATTGCCTTGGCGGGGTTGATCAATGCGCTCGATATAACCGGGCGAGACATGAAGAATGTCAAAATCGCTGTTTCCGGTGCGGGCTCTTCGGCCTTGGCGGTGGTGTCGCTGATAAAAGCTGCTGGGGTGCCACAGGAAAATGTACTCATTTGCGATCGCAAGGGCGTGCTTTATCAAGGGCGAAATGAATTTGACCAATGGCGCTCGGCGCATGTGGTGGATACGGATAAGCGCACCTTGGCAGAGGCCATGGACGGGGCGGATGTGGCCTTGGGGCTTTCAGCCGCCGGGGCGATCACCAAAGACATGGTAAAAACCATGGCGAAAAACCCAATCATCTTTGCCTTGGCCAATCCTGATCCGGAAATTTTACCAGAAGAAGTAGCAGAAGTGCGCGATGACGCCATCATGGCGACCGGTCGGTCTGACTATCCAAACCAAGTCAATAATGTGTTGGGCTTTCCCTATATTTTTAGAGGGGCGCTGGATGTGCGGGCGACCACGATTAATGATGAAATGAAAGTGGCTTGCGCGCGCGCTTTGGCGGAATTGGCGCGCGAAGATGTTCCCGATGAAGTGGCGCAAGCCTATGGCAAGGAATTGCATTACGGGCCGGGCTATATCATTCCGACCCCGTTTGATCCGCGATTGATGACTAAAATTCCGGCGGCAGTGGCGCAAGCAGCGATGGATACAGGGGTTGCCCGTCAACCGATTGCGGATATGGAGCGCTATCGTGAAAAATTAGCCACACGCTCTGACCCCTCGGCCGGGTTTTTGCAAAAAATATATGCAAGTGTGCGGGCTTCGACTAAAGCGCAGCGGATTGTTTTTGCAGAAGGTGAGGAGCCGTCCGTTATTCGTGCGGCGCATGCGTTCCAATCGCAAGGGTTGGGACAAGCGGTGCTGGTCGGGCGCGATGATCAGGTGCGGGCGCAAATGAAAGAGCTGGGATTACAGGATAGCGAGTTAGAGATATGCAATGCGCGCCTGTCTCGAGACAATGAGGAATTTACGGATTATCTCTATGGGCGCCATCAGCGTCATGGATTGCTTTGGCGGGATTGCCAGCGTTTGGTGAACACCGATCGCAATGTGTTTGCCGCTTGCATGTTGGCGCTGGGGCAAGCCGATGGGATGGTGACGGGGGTTACCCGCGCTTACGATGTGGCCTTGAAAAATATTCGTATGGCGCTCGACCCTCGGCCCGGCGAACGGGTGATCGGCCTGTCGGCCATATTGGGCACAGGCCAGCCGATTTTTATGGCGGATACGACGATTACGGAATTGCCCAACGGGCAGGATCTGGCGGAAATTGCTGTGCAAACGGCCCATGCGGTGCGGGCTTTGGGTATTATTCCGAAAGTGGCCTTTTTGTCCTATTCCAACTTTGGTAATCCGGATACGGACCATACGCGGCGCACAGCAGAGGCGGTAAAAATTCTTGATGGACGCAACGATATTGATTTTGAATATGAGGGGGAAATGACCCCGCGCATGGCCTTAAACGAGCGTGCCCGCGAAGTATTTCCGTTTTCACGCCTGACCGGCGCGGCTAATGTGTTGATCGTGCCGGGGGTTCATTCTGGATCCCTGTCGTCGAAATTACTTGCAGAGCTGGGCGGCGCGACTGTTATCGGGCCGCTGTTAATCGGGTTGGAAAAACCGGTGCAGATTGTGCCCACCGCTTCGCGGGCTAATGATCTGGTGACGTTTGCGGCGATTGCAGCCTATCGTCTTGATCAGGATCACCGCGCATGGGCCGAGGGGAATGGGCGAAAATAATGTGCCGCGCTAAACCTTGCGGGCTTTTTGCAATTGTTTGGCGGACAGGCTTTGCATTAAATTGCGCGGCAGCATGCCTGCCAAGGCGGTGATGGTTTTATAAACCAATCCCGGCACATAGACCGCCTTGCCCTTTTCCATGGCGCGTAAACCACCGGCAATGACCGGCGGCGCTTCCATCATCATAAAGGAAGGGAGCTTGTTAATCGCGTCGCGGGTGCCGTTGACATCATGGAATTCAGACAGGGTAAAGCCCGGGCATACGGCACAGCAATGGACATTTTTGTTGCGGCCTTCGGCATTGAGGGATTCAGAAAAGGAAATCAAAAACGCTTTAGAGGCCCCATAGAGCGTGTGTCCCGGCCCGGCGGGGACCAAACCGGCGACAGAGGCAACATTGATGATGCGCCCATAGCCGCGGGCCATCATGTCGCCAAACAGCTTGTGTGCGAGATGCACATAGGATGTCACCATAAGTTCGATAAAGTCTCGGTGGGCAGGCCAGTCGGATTTATTAAAGCCGCCCGCAAGGCCAAAGCCGGCATTATTGATCAGAATATCCGGTTTAATGCTCGCCGCTTGAAGGTCGTGCCATATAGCATCCGGTGCTTCGGGTTTGGCGAGATCGGCAATAATGATATGGGTTTTGACGCCCTTGGCGGTCAGCTCTTCGGCTAAGGTGCGCAACCTGTCTTCGCGCCGGGCGACCAACACTAAATTGGCCCCCTTGTCAGCGAGTTGACGGGAAAATTCGGCCCCGAGCCCGGCAGAAGCGCCGGTGACCATGGCCCATTGATTGCGGTAAATCTGTACTTCACTCATAGGTCGAGCAAAGCATGATTTGGGGGCGTGTGCTAGCTGTTGGGGGAGCGGATTTTAGCTTTTGATGGCGTGGTGCCATGGGGCCCCGCGCTCACGCAAGCGACGCAGATGGTCTTCAAAATGTTTCTGTGGGCGCGGTGGTATATGGGACCATTCTTTTGGGCTGCTTTTTTTATGGCGGGTCAGGCTGTGAGCGGTGCCGATAATGATCGCGAATAAAAGCATCAACAGTTCGATATTGGTCGTGATCGACAAGATAGAGCGGGTGACGGCGAAGGAGATCGCAACACCGGTCAAGGCGAGGTAAAGCCCGGCCATGTCATCATCGGGCCGCGTGGTGCCCCAGCGCAAGCCAAGCCAGCCCATCCAGCCAATAGCAAAAAGAAATATAAGAGGCCCCGGCAGCCCATATTCCAGCGCCAGATTGATGTAATAATTATCAATGGTCAGCGTTGCCCCATAATAGCCCAGAATACGGGTTGAGCGCCCCGTACCATAGCCAAGAACCGGTCGCTGCATGACCTTGGGCCAAGCATATTGAATTTGTTCAATTCGGCTTTCGGAGGAACGGGCGGCCTTGGAGCCGGATTCGCCAACGGTAAGCTTGTAGCCAGCGGCCAGGATTACAGGCGACAGGAGCATGATGGCGGCTATGACCATGCCCGCAAGGGGGCGAAAGGGCAGTGCGCTCGGTCGGGCGAGCCATTGACGGGCCATTAAAAATCCGGTGCCAGCAACAGCCAAAACACCGCCGATCAGGGCGCCGCGTGAATTTGCCACCAATGTTGCTAAAATCATCAGCGTAAGGATGGAAAAAAATATTAAACGCAATTTTTTATGTCCGGGACGATAGACCTTATACATGGCAAGGGGTATCATCATGGCCAATTGTTCGCCCAGAGATAGGGGGTGGGTGTGGACCGATTGGGCACGGAAAGTGCCATCGCGGCTTTTTTCTTCCAACACAATGCGCAACCATTCGGCGTCACGCATCAAGGGGGCGAACAGTTCTGCCAAGAGTCGATGGGTGAGAAATTCACCAATGGCAATGAGGCTGACAACAGCCGCCGCCCCGAGCAATAGGGTGATGATATGATCCAGCTGTTTGCGTTTTTGCACATAGGTGAGCACGGCGAAAAAGGGCAGTAGCCATATAATGATTTGGCGAAAGGTTTCTTTTGCGGCGATGGTTGACCCTTCAGCGAGAGGGATGGAGAGGACTTTCAAAGCAAACAGGCCGACAATCAAGGCAAAGAAAAACCATAAGCGCCTTGCGGCGGCGAAGAATTGTTTGCGTCGCCATTGGACACAGGCCATTTCGTAGAGCCATACGCCGATCAGCGCATAAAAGACCAATCGGGTGGGGGTGATGATCGGCATCGGCCCTAATTTTAAATGTAGATAGACGGGCCAAGCAGGCAGTAGCGCCACACCGAGATAGAGAATGGCGCGGCTATAGCGGCGGGGCACAGCGGGCAAGGCGGGGGCAAACAGAAAGATTAAAAACAAAAAGGGCGCTAGAAACACAAGGCCAAGCGGTGCGGGCAGAATGATATTGGCGATGCCGGCGAAAATAATATAGGCGGTGAGAATAGCAAACAGCACGATTTGGCCGAAGCCTTGCTTCGCCCGGTGCCCCATTTTGTGCCAATGCTGGTAATCGCCATCCAATTTCATGGGGGTAGTTAAGCAGAACAGGGATGATAGATGGTTAATGAGAGGCTTAACCTGCCTAATTCTTGCATTTCACCCATCGAGAGAGGCACAATGGTAAGATATTATTCATATTTGCCGGTCGAGGCTTGAGGATTGCTGCCATGAATATTTTTTCGTTTCTTTTATTGTTGGGCAGTTTTGCGCTGGTTCTGATCTGGTATATCCAAAATTTTGAACGGCGTAGCGATGGAGAGCGGGGCTGGTTGCTGGCGCTGAAGCCGGACCGTGAAGAGGATCGCGCGGTCAATTCAGGGGAAACTATTATGCGGGGGGCTGAGGCGGTGAAGCATCGCGCCGAAGCGCTTGGGGTTGCCAAGAAAAAGGTGGCGATGACGGAGCGACGCTCAAGAGCCGAGCGTATTCGCTCGCAGGGGGAAGAAAAAAGCGCGGATAATAATCATCAGGATTAGAGCGTTTTTTTACGTTTTATTTTCGTCCAGTCCTTCGCGCACCCAGTCGGCGGGAGGTTCAACAATTTCCGGCTCTTCTGTTTCTGAGGCGCTTTTTTTGCCATCTATTACTTGCAGGGTCGGTTTTATCGGCGTGTTGGTGGTTGGTGCCAAAGGGTCTGGTTCCGGCTCTATGGTTGATTCTGGTTCTGATTCTGGCTTTGGGGGCGGGGCCAGGAGGCGGGTTATTTCTTCCGGTGACATGGGGGCTGCATATTCTTCAATAGGCGGTGGGGCAAGGCGCTGATATTTCCCATATTCTTCGAGTAATTGTTGCCACCCTTGAACGGTGATATGCAAAGAACCATCTTCCCCCATGAGCGGCGCGCGCGGGGCGCTGGCGACTTTTTCCAAAAATGGGGTCGCGCGTTCTTCGCCATATAGGTTTTTTACAATCTTGGCCATGGCTTGATAGGCGGTGGCTGTTGGGTTTTTTTCCAATAAAGGTTCCAATAAGGCTTTGGCGGGCTCCCATGCCTGCTCCGCCATAAATTGCTCTGCGACCAATATTTTGCTTTCCGGGTGATCGGGGTTTAGGGCGGCAAGAGCGCGTAGCTTTTGTTGCTTTGTTTCGTCGTCGCGCTTGCTTATTATTTTTTTGGCGAGATCGCCAAGCGCCTTGTGCGGGGTGATTTGCCATGCCTGTTCAATCAGGTGCCAGGCTTTATTGGTTTTGCCTTGATCATAATAGAGGCGTGCGGCCAAAAGGGCGGCGGGAACGAAATCGGGTTGTAATTTCAAAGCGCGGTCCAAATCGCGCAAGGCCGCTGTCGTGTCGCCGCTGTCATGGGAAGTATAAGCGCGTGCGCTCAGCAAGACCGCCTCTTGGCGTTGCAGGGTTTCGTCGCTGGGTAGCCCCCGTTTAATCGCGCGCTTGATGGCATCTTCCGCTTCGCCCCAAGCGCCTCGGTCAACACTGAGCTGATAGACAGAAGCAAAGGCCCATTCGGCATTGGGGCGTAAACGGAAAGCGCGTTGGGCATAGCCTGTGGCTTGTTGCGTGTCCTGTTTTTCGATGGCCAGAGCGTATAAGCCGCGTAGGCCGAGAAATTCGGTTTCGGGGGCGTCAAGCATTTCTTTATAAGTGGTTTCGGCGGTGGCGATATCGCCGGCCAATTGGGCGGCTTGGGCTGTGAGTAGACGGGTGAGTGGGGGGTCTTGAAGGAGTGTGCGGGCGCTTCTTGCGTGACGCTGGGCATCATTTGCGTCCTCGGCGGCAACCGCCTCAAGGCCTCGGGTAAGGGCGATCAAGCCGCGTTTATGTTGTGCCTGTTGGCGTTGCTGTTTTATTTTTTTAGGTAGAGCCACAAGATCTTTGGCAGCACTGGTGAGAAAAATTAAGCCAAGGGACAGGAAAACGAAGGAGCCGATAACCACACCCACGGGCCAATAGATTTCATAGCCAAAGGCGCGCCCTTCAATATAGCCATTGAGACTGGCAATAACCGTGATCAAGGCTGCTGCTACCATTAAGGCCGTTAAAAATATCAGCATTCTAATCATGGTTGTGCCTTTTGTTCCGGCTGGTCTATTGCAGGTCGCGTAGAATTTGTTGTTGTAGGGTTTCTATTTCGTTGAGTGCCTGTTGGCGTTGCTGTGCTTTTTCATACCATGGGGAGATGGTCTCAAGGGCAATGGGGGGAAGTTTATCGAGTTCTGCCAAGGCACTTTCAAGATCACTTTCTTGCAGGCGCATTTCTGCCCGAGCGAAGATGGCTGACGGGGTGTCGCCGGAAACATCCCCAACTTTGCGAACATTAAACAGGTTGGATAGGCTGGTGCCGATGCCGGACAAAGCGCCCCGAGATCTGGCGCGTCTGGTGGCGGCTAAAGCCTCGCGGGCGGCAGCGCTGAAGCTGCGTTGCAATGTGCCTATATCGCTGACCCCTTGTTTGGCCAATGGGCTGAGCGCGCTTAACGCTTTGGGGTCATCAGCAAAACGGCGGAACACGGCCAGCTCATCCTGGAATGGATCGCCGCGTAAGATTTTCTTTTCCAACTGGTCAAGGGCGAGGGTCATGGCGACTTTGCGATTGGTTTCAGAAAGCGCCCCATTTTCTATTTTTTGTAGCTGTGCTTCCAATTGGGCGATGCGGGCTTCGGCTTCGGCGGCGCGTTGCTGTTCGGCTTCGGCTAATTGTTGTTTTAAGGCTTCGATTTCCCGAGATTGGGCGCGCAAAACTTCCTGCTCTTTTTCGGTCGAGCTGGGGGGTATGTCTTGTTTGATTTGTTGATCCAGTGGTTGATTGAAGATTTTGTCTTCGTTCGGCGACGATGATGGGGGCGTGGTGCGGGGGAGCGTTGTGCGGTTTGGGGTGATGGCATTTTCGATAATAGCGGTGTCGGTGAC
>JALWRV010000110.1 GCA_027080545.1 Parvularculaceae bacterium | reverse complement strand
ATGGGCTTGCTTGGCCTTCACTGGTTGTGGCCACAAATAGAATTGCTCAAAACCATTGCGCCCGTGATGGCGGTGGGGAGTTTGTTTTTTGCCTTGTTCACGATCTATTGCACAGCGATGATTTATGCATCCCTAAAGTCAATTCCGGCTTGGCATAATCCATGGACGATATTGTCTTACCTGTCATTGGCATTGATGAGTGGTGCGTTGTTGATGGCTTTTCTGACCGCTGTGTTCGCTTATCAGGCCAGCCATTTGTTCGTACTGATCGGACTTGCGAGCCTGTTGGTTGGACTGATGGTGAAGCTCACCTATTGGTCCGCAATCGGATCAAAACCACCGGTCAGCACGTCAGGTACGGCCACCGGGTTAGCCAAATTTGGTACAGTAACATTGCTTGAGGCCCCCCATTCCACGGACAATTATTTGCTTGAGGAGATGGGGTTTAAGGTGGCGCGCAAACACGCCAAGCGATTACGCCAAATTGCCATCATAGCGGGCTTTATCGCCCCTCTTTTATTGTTGGCACTAGCAGTAATCATGCACAATCAAGGGCAAAACACCCCATTGCATATGGTGTTGTTATTTGCTGGACTACTCATGAGCGGCATAGGTCTGGTCGTGGAGAGGTGGCTTTTCTTTGCACAAGCCAAACATGTCGTGACACTCTATTATGGAGAAACTGCCATTTAGAGCAGCCATGAAAAAAATGTGTCGCGTTAACAGGGAGGAAGAGGATGAAACAATTTTTTATTGATATGATGGCGATGATGATGCCGTATATGAAGATGCCAATTTGGGCTGGCTGTGCCTTGCTGGCGGTTGGTGTGATATTGGTCTTGTTTCGTTTCATACGCGGCAGTGGCGCGGGCATGGGATTTGTCGGCTGGTCACTGGTGGCGATTGGCGGATTTTTTGTCGGCGCTCAATTAATGGGCATGTGGCTCGGTATGGGGCCAACGATTAATTTTGGTGATCCCAAAAAGTTTGAGTTCAATACGGTCGAGTTTTGGAAAATCGGTCTTGGGTTTCTGGTACCCGCTGTTATAATTTTGATGGCGCGACCAAAGAATGGCTGAGCTTGATTGCGATTAAAAAATACCGATCCAGCCATGGGGCCGGATCGGTATTATTTGTTTTAAAAATGGGGTATTTATGAGCGGGTGAAAGTCCCTTCAGCGCATACACCCGATTCGGTGCAGCCTTCCATTACCCAGACGTCACCCTCAACGGTGAAACGAGCGTAATAAGTGTCCCCAGTGGCCGGATGCATCACTTCAACGGTCCAGCCATCGCCGTCGGCTTCTGGGGCTGACAAAAACATTTCTTCACCGACATTTTGTGGGCCATCGGCAACGGTTGCGCAAACCGTGTCGCCACACTCAGTGACTTCAATGGTAAAACCTTCCCATTCCCATGTACCGACCATATCGGCCAGATCGTTCGCCCAAGCCGATGTTAGGCCGATAAACATAAAGGAAATGATCGCTACTATAGCTGTTCTCATTTCGTTCCTCCGCAATTGTTTGTTTCTAGGATTAGCTTGAATTCCCACTCTCGAGCAGGCACATACGCAACTGATAGTCTCATATTAGCACATCATAATGAAATCAAATAAGGCTATTTTATGAAAAACAGCCCTCAAACAGGACTAAAACATGGCAATCACGGAAGAAGAAATCGTCAAAGCGCTGCGGCAAATCAAAAACCCATTGAAAACGGGCGCGCCGGATCAGAATATTGTCAGCGCCGGCCTATTAGAAAGCATCGCGATTAATGGCGATATTGTTTCCATCTGTTTGCAAATTGACCCGGCAGATGCGGAGCGGGTGGAGCCGGTGCGGGCGGCGTGTGAAAAAATAGTCGAGGCTTTGGCGGGTGTCTCCAAGGTTCGTGCGATTATGACGGCGAAAAAGGCCCCGTCACCAGCCAAGGGCAATGGCAAAGCCCCGCCGCCGCCAACCCCCAAAAAAATAAAGGGTGTGAAATATTTTATCGCTGTAGCCAGCGGCAAAGGGGGGGTTGGTAAATCGACCACATCGGTCAACCTCGCCTATGCCTTGAAGCAAAAGGGTTTGAAAGTAGCGATAGCCGATTGCGATGTTTATGGTCCTTCAGCGGCCATGTTATTGGGGCTGAATGCCAAGCCAGAATTTACCGATGATGACCGCATCAAGCCGGTTATGAAAGACGGGCTGAAGGCCATTTCCATGTCCTTTTTGGTCCCCCCAGAAACAGCCGCCGTATGGCGGGGGCCTATGGTAATCGGGGCGATACAGCAATTTCTTACAGGTGTTGCTTGGGATATGGATGGCGATGTGGATGTGCTGATCGCAGATTTGCCGCCGGGTACAGGCGATGTGCAATTGACCATGTGTCAAACCGCCATTGTCGACGGGGCGGTAATTGTTTCAACGCCGCAGGATCTAGCCCTCATTGATGCGCGCAAAGCGGTGGATATGTTTACCAAAACCCGTATCCCCATTCTCGGTGTGGTCGAAAATATGAGCCAATTTGTCTGTCCTAAATGCCATCAGGTTTCAAACTTGTTTGGCCATGGGGGGGCAGAGCAATTCGCACATCAATATGGCATGGATTTTCTCGGGGCGGTGCCGTTGCACATGGATATTCGGGCTTGCGCCGATGCGGGCACCCCGATTGTCGAGGCCAAGCCGGATAGTCCGGAAGCCCAGAGCTATCATCATATTGCGGATGGGGTCATGCGCCATTTGGCGGTCGAGCTTTAAAGGGCGGCTTTTGCACGGGGGGCAACACGGGGACAATAAGCGACGAGGTGACATATGTGGTTGTTCTCTTTGCTGTTCGCCCTGACAGCGTTGGTTTATGCCTCGGTGGGTTTTGGTGGGGGGTCTACCTATAATGCGCTGTTAGCCTTGCATGGGGTCGACTATCGGCTTTATCCATTTATCGCCTTAGCCTGTAATATCATCGTTGCCGGGGGTGGTTCTTGGCGTTTTTTAGCCACGGGGAATATGCGCCTTTCGCGGGCAGCCCCCTTTTTTATTACCTCAATTCCCTCAGCTTGGATCGGTGGGCGGCTTTCCTTGGAGGAGGGCGTGTTTACCGGTCTGTTGGCGGGATCACTTTTTTTAATCGCACTGGTGATGTTAGGGCAGAGGCCGAACAGTGGACAGTCCGCAAAGAAAGAGCCGGCCCTAAAAAAAGAACAAGAAAAGTCAATCAGGCGCCAATTAATCTTGGTTGATTATGGGGTCGGGGGCCTTATTGGTTTATTGTCCGGCATGATCGGTATTGGCGGGGGAGTTTTACTGGCACCTTTTCTCTATCTTACCAATTGGGGCAAGGCGCGTGAGATCGTGGGCACCGCCTCTTTGTTTATTTTTGCCAATTCCTTGGCCGGATTGATCGGGCAGGGAGAAAAGCTGATGGGGCAAAATCTTGGCGCTGACCTATTGGCCTTTTGGCCTTTGCCTTTCGCGGTGCTGTTGGGGGGGCAAATCGGCTCGCGCCTTGCTAGTGGTCCGATACCGGAAATATGGATAAGGCGCATCACAGCCTTGCTTATTCTGTTTGTTTCTTTGCGCCTTGCGTGGCGCTGGCTTGCCATGCAATAGGCATGCAAGACACCCTGATAAAAAGACGCGCCCAATATTTGCTTAAAAGGGCGCGTCTTCAATTTATTATAGGCTTTTGGAAATAAAAAAGCGAGAGAGACTATTCGTCGCTATCGCCTTCTTTTTCACCTTCGTGATGATCATCGCCATGGTCTTCGTGCATTTCTTCCATTTTTTCTTCCATGCCGTCTTTCATCTCATCCATGCTGTCGCCAGCCTCATCGGCCATATCGTCAGCCATGGCTTCGCCATCGCCCATATCGGACTCTTCCATCATGGCTTCATCGTCCATCATGGTTTCTTCTTCCATCATGGGTGCTGCCTCTTCGACGCGGGTCCAAACTTCAGAGCGGCACATAATGCCCATCATGCAGCCGGACATTTTGATGCGATTATCATCCATAACGCGAACGATCCCTTTATAGGTGCCGCCATCGCCAGGATTATACATTTTGCCTTTCCATTTATCGTCATCAATTTTCTCCAGATCATAGAGCATTTTGATGCCGACAACGGATTCGCCGGATTTCTTGTCGACGCCTTCGCCGGAAATAACTTCCCCGCAAAGCTTGTCGCCACACATGGAAAACTCCACATGCCATCCCATATTCGGACGTAACCATACGCCAACGGCCTTATCGGCCATATCGCCGGCAAAGGCTGGTGCCAGCAGGCCAGTGAGCAACAAGCCCAACAAAGCAGACAATCCAAGTTTCAGTGATTTCATCTTTAACCTCCCAAAGGTTGGGCAATGCGCGTTACGATTAAATGGTTTTGCTTGCCCGTGACCGCATTAGGATATTATAGATAGCTAATATTACAAAGAAAAATCTCGCAATCCCTGATTGTGTCTGACTATTCTATGCTAAGGGGTTGTAATATCGCCACTTCCTGAGCATATCCGCAGCAAAGGTGACCTGCCATGACCCCACCAGACGGGCTTAATATTCCCCAAGGCGCCGCGCCAAGGCTGATGGATGCTTTTGGGCGTCATATTAGCTATTTGCGCCTGTCGGTTACGGATCGTTGTGATCTGCGCTGTGTCTATTGCATGAGCGAGAAAATGAGATTTCTGCCGCGGGCAGATTTATTGCGGCTGGAAGAATTAGAGCGGCTCTCATCTATTTTTATCGGTTTGGGGGTTCGCAAAATTCGTCTCACCGGGGGGGAGCCTTTGGTGCGACGGGATATTGGAAGCCTGATTAAAAATCTCGGGAACCATGTAAAATCAGGCGCTCTTGATGAATTGACCCTGACCACCAACGCGACCCTGTTGGAACGCCATGCGGCGACCTTGGCCGAGGCGGGGATAAGGCGCCTCAACATATCTCTTGATACATTGGAGCAGGAAAATTTTTCCCGCCTGACACGCGGCGGGGATTTAACCAAAATATTGCGCGGGATCGAGGCGGCCAAGCAAGCGGGGTTGGCGATCAAGATTAATATGGTTGCCCTTAAAGAGGATAATCAACAAGAAATTCCCTCTTTGTTGCGTTGGGCCCATGAACAAAATTTTGACCTTACCCTTATTGAGATCATGCCTATGGGAGAGGTGGCGGAAGATCGCTATGATCAATATGTGCCGCTGATGACAGTTGAAGACAGGTTAAGGCAAGAATTTACCCTGATTGAAGATCCGTATAAAAGTGGTGGTCCGGCGCGCTATTATAAAATCGCCGAAACGGGGGGGCGACTTGGGTTCATTTCCCCGCTTAGTCAAAATTTTTGCGCCGGGTGTAATCGCGTGCGCCTCACCTGTACTGGGCGGCTTTATCTCTGTCTCGGCCATGACGACCATCTCGATTTACGCATCTTGTTGCGAGAGGGGTGCCGTGATCAAGAAATTGCCAGCCACATTATCGAAGCCTTGAATCGCAAACCGCAAGCCCATGATTTTACCATTGATAGGGCAGGGCAAGCCCCGGCGCAGGGGCGCCACATGTCGGCAACGGGAGGCTGAAATGGCGACGATTTTATTTATGGGTGCCCTGAACCCGCTGGCTGGCGGGCGCGAAAAAAACATCAATCTCGACACGATCGCCACGATCAATGATCTGATCAAATTCTTGGCAAACGACGCGCCAGAACTGGGCCAGACTCTGAACCGCCCGACCACTCTTGTGGTGGTGAATAAAACTGTTTGTGATCGCGGACAATCAATCAGCGAAGGTGATGAAATCGCCTTTTTACCACCCATGAGTGGGGGCTAATATGATTGACATAACCGACCAGCCCTTAGACCCGGCCATTTTGCAGGCGCAATTCATCGAATCCGTACGCCGATCCGGAGACAATGTTGGGGCTGTTGTCTCGTTCAGCGGCATGGTGCGCGGACAGGCTGATAATGCCACCATTGAGGCGTTGACGCTGGAACATTATGCGGGGTTCACGGAAAAAATAATCGCTTCTTTTGTTGATGTCGTACGCGAGAAATTTGATATCGATCAATTTCTTATTGCCCATCGCTATGGCACCATGAAAGAGGGAGAGGTGATCGTATTCGTGGCAACCGCCAGCGCCCATCGGCGGGATGCGTTTGAGGCGGCTACCTATTTAATGGATCGGCTTAAAACCGATGCGCCCTTTTGGAAAAAAGAACATAGGCCGGACGGCGAACATTGGATTGAGCCCACAGAGGCGGATTATACAGCCAGCAAAAATTGGTAATAATGAGAGGATTTTATGGCTGGAATAGATAACGGTCTCGATTTTCACCCCATGCACATTGCGGTGCTGACGGTCTCGGACACCCGCACCATGGTCGACGACACGTCTGGTGCATTGTTGGCGGCGCGTATTGAAAAAGCCGGTCATCACCTAGCGGATCGTCAAATCATTCGCGACCAAGTGCCCGATATCGCCGCACAGGTGCAAGGCTGGATCGATGATCCGACGGTGGATGCGGTCGTTACTACGGGCGGTACCGGTCTGACGGGTCGTGATGTCACTCCGGAGGCCTTAAGGCCGCTTTTCGATCGCGAAATAGAGGGGTTTTCTGTTATTTTTCATCAGGTGAGCTATCAATCGGTGGGCCTATCAACGCTGGCTTCACGGGCATGTGCGGGGGTGGCGAAGGGAACCTTTTTGTTTCTTTTGCCGGGCTCTAACGGGGCGGTGAAGGATGGCTGGGACAAGGTCATCCAACCGATTATCGACAGTCGCCATCAGCCTTGCAATCTCTATGAATTAAAACCCCGATTGCTGGAAGCATAATGGCCGATAAACTTACCCATATCAGCCCCGAGGGCGACCCGCTTATGGTCGATGTGTCACAAAAAGCCGTAAGCAAACGTCAGGCGGTGGCGCAAGGGCGCTTGCGCATCACCAAACAGATGATGCAAGCCATAGAGGCCGGCACGGTGAAAAAAGGGGATGTGCTGAAAATTGCCCAATTGGCAGGCATTATGGCCGTCAAACGCACACCGGATTTAATCCCTCTTTGTCATCCGCTGCTCATTACCGGGGCGACGGTTACAGCCGAGATGATAGCTTCACCCCCAACCTTGTGCTTTACCGCGACCGTCACAACGTCTGGCCAAACCGGTGTGGAAATGGAAGCGTTGACAGCGGCCAGCACGGCCTGTCTCACCGCCTATGACATGCTAAAAGCCATGGATAAGGCCATGGTTGTGGAAGAGATAAAGCTATTGTCGAAATCCGGTGGGGCATCGGGGGCTTTTACCCACCCTGAAACAGGAACTCCGTCTCATGGCTGAAATGATCAGCGTTGATCAGGCTTTGAACCTGTTGCTCGATGGGTGCCCAATCTTGCCGCGAGAGATTGTCCCTTTGGAGCAAGCCTTGGGGCAGGTTACAAGCGAGGCGATAAGAGCCAAGGTCACGGTGCCGCCCGATGCCATGTCTGCCATGGATGGCTATGGGGTGCGCTTGGCCGATGTGCGTGACAAAGGCGCTGTCTTGAAGGTCATCGGCGAGGTGGCGGCGGGGGAAACATTCCCCGCCCCCGTGGGGCCCGGTGAAGCGGTGCGCATTTTTACCGGTGGCAAAATAGCTGAAGGATGCGACCATATTCTCATTCAGGAACAGGCCCAGCGCGACGGTGACCGTGTGCTCGTCACCAAAGGGCAAACAGAAAAAAGACATATCCGCCCCCGGGGGATTGACCTTAAAACGGGCCAAGAAATTCTCCCGAAAAACCATCTCTTGGATGGGTTTGCTCTCGGGGTTCTGGCTTCGGCCAATCATGGGAATGTTGCGGTTATTCGTCGCCCCAAAATAGCGCTCATCGCCAATGGCAATGAGTTGGTGGAGCCGGGGACCAATTTGCCGGGGGGTAAAATTATTTCCTCCACCCCGTCGGCCCTGCGGGCTTTATTGGG
>JALWRV010000109.1:4481-7938 GCA_027080545.1 Parvularculaceae bacterium | reverse complement strand
CTTGCCAACAAAATCAATCAATAGGCGGTCGCCGTCTTTGGCTTTTGCTGTTTTGCCACGGGCTTTATATGATTTGTTTTCCGAAGCAATTTTTTCCAAAGCCTCATCGATCTCTTCTTGCGGGGCTTCGGCCTTTTTGCGGGTCAGCTCCAGCTTGGTGATATCAAAGACATCAATTTCTGGCAGTAATTCAACCTTCAATTCATATTCAAGGTCAGCTTTGCCCTCGAGTACTTTTTCGGCCAACGCATCATCCATTACCGGTTGCGGGGGCATGGCTGGCTGTAATTTGCCATCTTCCAGCGCCTTATTGTTGGCTTCATTCATGGTTTCTTGCACCAGTTCACCCATGACACCTTTGCCATACATTTTTTTCAAAAAGGAAACAGGTGCTTTGCCGGGGCGAAACCCTTTCAGATGGACTTGGCCTTTCAGCTCTTCCAGCCGCTCCAGCAATTTCTTGTCCAGTTCAGCGGCAGATATTTTTACGCTAAACTCGCGGCTCAGCCCTTCGGCCTTTTTTTCAATAACTTCCATGGTCACCCATTCCCGGTTTGACATTGTAAAGGGGCGTTTTGCCCAAATCTTCTAACATTCTAGCGGCCCATCTGGTTAGGCTTCGGGTTGGTGCGGATGGAGAGACTCGAACTCCCACGCCTCGCGGCGCCAGAACCTAAATCTGGTGCGTCTACCAATTCCGCCACATCCGCCAGCCCGATCCTCACCAGAGGCGCGCTCGAAGCGGCTTCTATAGCAGGATTAGCGCCCCTGTCGAGTGCCCAGATGGGCAAGGCGTGAGAAGCAAACCCCACGCGAAAACGAGTGGAAATTTAACCCCTTTTGGCGCAAAATTTGCGAGATATCAGGGCATAACCAATAAAAACGCCAAATTTGGGTGAAAATGACCGGGATAGCTGAAAAAGACAGGTTACAAGAGCAGGGTTTTGCGGTGCTGCGGGGGGTGTTTTCGGCACAAGATATTGCTGAAACCGCGGCCTTGTTAAGCGATTTGGTGGCCAATTTTGACCATCTGACAGGGGTTCGGGCCCGAGATCATGGTGGCGCCGAGGGACAGAAGGTGCAGCCGGAAATAGACCGCCCCACACGGCTGATGCCGACCCTGTTTGAGACGCAAGTCTATAAAAAAGCCCGTGCCGCTGCCAGCCACCTATTGGGAGGGCAAGCCAGACATACCTTTAATCATATTATCTGCAAAATGCCGCAAGGAGAGATCGAGACCCCGTGGCATCAAGATCAGGCCTATCTTGGCCCGTATATAAGGCTCAATACGGTGAATTTCTGGATCCCCATGCAGGATGTAGACGCCGAAAATGGCACTATGGTATTTCTTCCCGGATCACAAAAACAGGGTCTGCAACCCCATGGGCGTACGGATACGCACCATCCGCATATTCGCAAGGCCCCTGTGCTTGCAGGAGGTGGGGATAGCGAGGACAAGGCGGTGGTGTGCACCTTAAAGGCGGGTGATTGCACGGTGCATCATCCTTTAACGCTGCATTATGCCCTCGGCAATCGCAGTAAAGCCCCGCGTATGGCGTGGGCGCTGCATTTCAACCGCTTCGGACGGCTTTCTTATTTTGCCCCCCACAATATTATCGGTACCTTGATGCATCGCTTGCAAACAGGAAAACATGTGGCGGCTTAAGGGTGGTGGCGCACCGCCCCTAGAGCCTTGATTTTTGTCCATTAACTATTTTTGCCTTGCACCTGCCGCAATCTCAAGACAGTGTGCCGCTTAGTGAATATTTGCTTGGGCAGAACATGGCGCAAACGGATCAAATCAGACAATCAGCCAAGCCCTTCGGCCCGTTCGAATGGATGGTGGCGCGGCGCTATCTTGGCGCCACGCGCAGAGGCGGTGGCGTCTCTCTTATCTCAATCATCGCTTTTTTGGGGATTGCGCTGGCCGTAGCGGTGCTGATTATCGTCATGTCGGTAATGCAGGGCTTTCGGGCAAAATTAATTGAGCAATTAGTGGGCATCAACGCCCATTATCAGATCAAATCCTCCTTCGGCACATCGCTCAATGATGCTGATGCTGTGGCCGCTCGGGTGATTAAAGTGCCCGGTGTCATTGCCGCCAACCCGACCATCGCCAACGGTTCCTATGCTACCACCCGGGCTGGAGAAGGGCTGGCGTTTGTTCAGGGCATCGCACCGGAGGCTTTGCGTGAAATTGATTTTGTGGCTGGACCAGACCATCTGGTCGCTGGTTCGCTCGATAGATTTGGGGAGGGCAAGTTCGGGGGCAAGCAGGTGGTTATCTCTTCCGGGTTGGCGGCAAAATTATATGCCAGTGTGGGAGATGAGATCAGGCTCATTTCCGCCCGTGGTGCAGAAACCGCGTTCGGCATGACCCCACGCAGCGGTTTTTATGAGGTGGCAGCGATATTCCATATTGGCAATAGCCAGTTTGATGAGTTTTTTGCCTATATGCCCTATGCGCAGGCCCAGCTTTTCTTCTCCAAGCGCGATGGGGCTGACTATATTGATGTGCGTGTTGCAGATCCGGTCCATATCAATGAGTTGGTGGAGGATTTGCAAATTGCCGCCGGTCCCGGCCATGTGGGCTATACATGGCAACAATTAAATGCGTCCTATTATAATGCCTTACAAATTGAACGCGGCATGATGCGGGTAATTGTTTCTTTTATCATGTTGGTGGCTTCGATGCTCATCGCCATGGGATTGATTATGATGGTCAAAGACAAAATGTCTGATATTGCCATTTTAAAAACCATGGGTACGAGCAATGCTTCGATAATGCGCATTTTCTTTCTTTCCGGGGCGATGATTGCGGTGGCGGGCACCATTGCGGGGGTGATTATGGGGGTTTTGTTCAGCCTTAATATTGGGGCCATTGAAAAATGGCTTTCAGAGGTGCTTGGTATTCGCTTGTTTTCGCCAGATATTTACCTGTTCGATTCCATGCCAGCGCAAATGCAGCTTTCTGAAATCGCCTTTGTAGTGATTATGGCTTTGGGGCTATCCAGCATTGCTACTCTTTATCCTGCGTGGCGGGCGTCGCGTCTCGACCCGGTGGAGGCGCTTCGTTATGAGTAATGTTTCGCCCAAGCTGGTTCCAACCCTTGCCTTGCGCAATCTAGGTCGCGCCTATGACGAAGATTTGGTGATTTTACATAATGCCAATTTCGGTATTATGCCCGGTGAAATTGTTGCTCTGCTGGGTCCGTCCGGCTCTGGTAAATCGACACTGCTGCATTTAGCCGGCCTATTGGAAAAACCTGATAGCGGCGAGGTCTATATCAATGCCAAGCCAACCACGCGCCTTAACGAAAAAGCGCGCACTGCCTTGCGGCGGGAAGAAATTGGCTTTGTCTATCAATTCCACCATCTATTACCGGAGTTTACGGCGCAGCAAAATGTCGCCATGCCGCAAATGATTGCCGGTAAGGACAAGGATGAAGCTGCCGAA
>JALWRV010000109.1:0-4471 GCA_027080545.1 Parvularculaceae bacterium | reverse complement strand
GTTTTGGAGCAGTTGGGCTTGGGTGAACGCCTAACCCATCAACCGGCGGCCCTGTCCGGTGGCGAAAAGCAACGGGTGGCCATTGCCCGGGCTTTGGCCAATAAGCCCAGCCTGTTGTTGGCGGATGAGCCGACCGGCAATCTTGATGTCAAAACCTCAGCCTTGGTGTTTGAACAGATGATGCAAGTGGTGCGCGGGCAGGGGCTGGCCGCCTTGATTGCTACCCATGATCGTTCACTGGCAGCAAAAATGGATCGTATCGTGGCTATCCATGACCGAAAACTGGTGCGGGTCCGCTTGCAGTTAAAGGAAAACCCCTCTCCGGCTCCCTCATCCTAAATCTGTTAAGGCTTGTCCAATGGATCCGCTAACGAGCCATTATGAAACTATGCGCTGCGTCGTTGATACCAACGACGTTTCATAGAAATGCGCGCTTGGCGGGCAAAATGATTGGCCAGCGGTTTGGCGGAAATACGAATTGCCAATACGGAAACAAACACGCTGGTCACGCCGATCACGAGCACCGGTTCTTGGTCGACAATGGCTGTGGATGAAATCAAATGTAGTAAAAATAAAGCGGTTGCGACCCCCGGGGCGCCCCCAAACCATGCCACAAATGCCTTATGATCTTTGGGAATCTCCGAGCGCTGCAAAAGCACAAAGCGTGGAAACACCCGCAAAATAGTAATGGAGGCGATGACAAATATCAGCACCAGCGCATTGGCGTCCAACAAACGGGCCCCTAATACGAGGCCAAACAAAACATAGGCGACCGGCACCACCAGCATTTCTATTTGGCGGCGGATATTGCGTCGTACCGCCTCTGATAGTTTGGCTTCTTCTGACCAGAACAAAGTCAGGCTGGCGACGATGACAATCGGGCTGGCATGCAGCAGGGGGGCGAACACGAATAAAAGCCCGGCGATGGTGGCCAATTCCCACATCACTTGCTGGGGGGCGGATTTAGCCAGTTTTTTATGGCGCAACCGACCGACCAGCAGCCCTGTGGCCCCGCCAATAGCAATGGCAGCGGGCAGAGCAAAGGCATGAGAAAAAAGCAGCCCATTTTCGATTTCCATGGGCATCATGGCCACGGCTTCGATAAGCAGGGCCAGCGGCAAACCAAGGCTCATGGCGGCGGCGCTTTCTAGGCTGATGGCCTTTTTTATCGAGTCCGGTGAGGCGCTATTGGTCACGGCGCGGCGCTCTAATACTGATCCGTTCAACATCAAGGCTGTGCCGAGCAAAATTGCTGAAGAGAATGTAAGTCCCTGCACCAAGACGAAGGCCGATGGCGCTGTCATCAATAAAAATAGCGGGCTGGCAAAAAAGGAGAGGGTGAACGCCACAGGCGACAAAGCCCGCAAGCGCGAAATGCGAAATTGCAGTCCGGCACCGAATACCAGCCCGGCTAAACCGAGATCAGCCATAGCACTGATAAATTGCGATGATCCTGTGGGCAGGTTGGTGCGAGTCCATAGGATGCCGGTAAAAATAGCAAAGCTGAGAACGATAGCGGGGCGTTGGTTGAGGCGTTCAAGAATGCCAAGACGGGCGAGGAGAGCAATCGCCACCACCGCGCCCCCCATTGCAAAAATATATAGCCAGAGATCCATAAGGCCTGTGATCGTTTGATTGTTCTTAATTGACGTGAAGTAGCAAGTGGGTGGAATTCTGATCTGATCCGCTAATAAACGCAATCAGTTAAGGGGCAAACCTTCATCCTATTTCGAGGAAAAAAAGCGTTATGCGCCGGATCGGCTAAATGCCGATAGTCACATTCCTCACACTATCCCCATTATCCACAATGGCCGTGGCTTATATTTTCCACATTTTCCACAATTCAAGCTTCCATCTCCGAAGCATCCTTTGGCGATCTTAATCCTCATCTTATCCCCGTGGTCTCAGATGAGGGTAGAATATTGTCCCCCAGAATGTCGATAGTGCGAGGAAGTCACAAATATGGAAAACCGCCCCACCACCCCGAAAACCAAGACGACAAGACGCAGGAGAATAGGCCGCGCCTTGGCCAACGCAGCCCCGGGCCTTGCGGAAGCCATGGGCGGTCCGCTCGCTGGGGCCGCCGTGGAAGCGGTGAAAAAGGCGATTTTCGGGGAGCAAGCGGCAAGTGAGCAAGATGTGGAAAAGGCGGTGGAAAAAATGTCACCAACTATATTTTTACGCTTGGCCGAGGCTGATGTCGCCTTTCATAAGGCTTTGTGGGCGGCCCAAAACCGTGCGGAACAAATCGCGCAATCGGATCGTGCGGATGCCCGTGCCCGCCAAATGGCCATGGGGGATAAAACCCCTATGGTGTTGGGGGGTGTGGTCATTTTTGGTTTTTTTGCTGTGCTGGGCTTGATGGTCTTCGCTCCGGTGCCGGCGGGCTTGGAAGCGGAATTTTCAATCCTACTTGGGGCATTGGCCACCATGACAGCAGCCGTGGTCAATTATTATTTTGGATCCTCGGTTGGGTCACGGGAGAAAACCCGGCTCTATTATGGTGGCGAGCGCTAATCCTCTAGCGGTTTAGTGGGCTGTTTGATTGCTACCACAGTCATGGCTTATCAAACGGGAATGATTTAAACCAGTGATCTGAAAAGTTCACGCGCCCGGTGGGTGCTCACCATGTCCACGAGTACAAATCCCATGTCGGATCAACCGATTACAGAAACCCACATCGCTATCATTGGCGGTGGCATCATTGGCTTGACATTGGCGCTGGCCTTGCGTCAAAGGAATGTTGAGGTGTTGGTGGTGGAAGCGGACCATATTGCCAGCGGGGCCAGCGGGGCGGCGGCGGGCATGTTGACGCCAATTTTTGAAATGCATCATTGGCCCGCAAAGGGACGTGATAGGCTTAAAAATTTTGGTCAGCAATCACTGGATTTATGGCAAGGTTTAGCGGAAAAACTATCGGCTGAAACCGGCTTTGAAACGGGATTCGAGCGTTGTGGTGCCTTGGGGTTGGCTTGCGGTGTCGATCTCTATGGTGATTTTCTTGAAAATATCATCGCAAAAAAATGGGCAAAAGCTTTCACCACAAATTTAGGATTGGGTCAAAAACAGACCCATCGCCAAGGGGCATTGGTTGCTGGGGAGGGGCAAATAAGCCCCGTGCAAACCTGCCAGGCTTTGGCAGTGCTATTAAAAAAAATGGGTGGGGCGCTGATACAAGGGATGCCGGTTGAGCGGATTGACTTTAGTGAAAACAATTCTTCGCCCAGTACGCTTTATTTTCTGAACAGAAAAATTCGCGCGCAAAAAATAATTCTGGCCAATGGGGCAGGGGCATCCCGTTTGTGGCAAGAAGAATTTGCCTGTCCGGTTTTTCCTGTCAAAGGACAGGCATTAATGTTGGGCCTGACGGCGGAACAGGCAAAGAAAATGCCTGTTAAGCTGTTGCGGGGACCAGATTGCTATATTTGTGTCAAGTCGGACAGAGAATTATTGATCGGGGCGACGGAGCATCGGGGGGTAGATGAAAAAAACATCGAAGAAGATGATAATAGGCTATTGCTGGAGCGAGCAGAGAAATTATTGCCCTTTGTCTCTCGCTTGCCCCGCTTGCGGGCTTGGGCGGGCATCAGGCCGGGTATTGCTGATCACGCGCCGATCCTTGATCAAAGCCAACGTTTCGCTGCGCTGTATTATGCGATCGGCCATTATCGTAATGGCGTTTTATTGGCACCACTGAGTGCGCAAATAATGGCAGAAAAAATAATATCGAATAAAGCCGTACCAGCCCCGTTTCGTTTGAGCCGTTTTACGTAAAGCAAGTTGATTATTCCATCATCTCGAAATTTTCACGTTCGATTTTATCCTTGGCCCATTTTTCTTTCCAGCTTTCAGGCCAGAAACCAGTAATGCGCACGCGATATTTACGGGTCAGGAAATTGCGTTTTTTGCGTGTGCGCGCAGGTTTTGCCGGGGCTACTAGGTCTTTCAATCCCAGTTCAAGTAGGGCCTCATCAACCGGCGCGTCATCGGGCGCTTGCGGTTGATCATGGGGCAGCTCTTTGCTGGTTTCAAAAAACCGGTCCAGCTCTTCGTCTTCCGACATAATGTCGGGGTCATCTTCTCCATCCAGCGGCGGGCAGGTTTCTTCCACCAGCATTTCTACTGTCAGGGCTTCCGATGGAGCGCTTTCGCTGAGGAGAATTTCACCGTCAGATAGGATTGCCGCCTCCGCCGCTTCTGCGGCTTCGGCCTGCGCAGGCTCGCCCCCTTGAGTTTCCGCCTCGTCGGCCGTGCCCGTGCTCGCATCGCGCCTTTCCGTTTTCGTTTCAAGGGGCTGTTCTAGTGTTGTGGCGTCGGTGGGTCTATCTTCGCGGACATCTGGTTGTGAGTCGCTTGTCTCTGCGGCGGGTTCATTTTTCTCATCAACCGGGGTGGGCGCGGGGCTCTCTTCTGTCTCTGAGGAGGCGATTGTCGGGTTAGGTACGTTTAACGCGGTCGCGCCCACCCCGGT
>JALWRV010000108.1 GCA_027080545.1 Parvularculaceae bacterium | reverse complement strand
CGGGGTTCGCCGCGAAGCGGAAACCTTGTTTCGCTCACAATTGCAAAAATTTATCAGTGAACAGGATATGGTCCCGCGGGAGGAATTCGAAGCGGTACAGGCCATGGCCGCCAAAGCGCGGGACGATGTTGAAGCCCTTACCAAACGTGTGGAAAAACTGGAAAAACAGCGGGCTAAAAAGAGCTAATTTCCACAACCTATCCAACTTTGTGACTTATCGGCCATTCTTTCCCCCAAATACTGATTCGTTTGGGGCGAATCATTGATGCTATTCCCGACTCGCCGCGCAATTGCTCCCATCGCCAACCCCGCCCGACTTTTGGGCTGGCCTTGGCGGTTGAGTGAAGGATGATGGAATGGCAATGCAATTTGAAGAGCATGATGTCTTAAACGACCCGCTTGATGTGATTGAAGATGTGGCGCGTAATAGTGCGATGAATTCGGAACGCGTGGATGCCACCGAATTACATGTAAATGTTGGCGGCATGTGGCGTGACATGGCCGTGTGGTTCGCCTATCGCGAAGACATGCGGGTGTTGCAAATGGGTGCACCATTAGAGCTAAAGGTGCCTGCCGAGAAATATCCCGAAGTCTGCCGCCTGTTGGCGCTGGTTAATGAGCGGGTATGGCTTGGCCATTTCGATTTATGGTCTGATGATGGGGGCATTGTATATCGCAATGGCACCGTTCTTTCAGAGGCCGCCGACTTTGATAGTATCCAAGCGGAAATATTATTACGCGGGGCTTCCGAAGCGTTCGAGAAATTCTATCCTGCTTTCAACTATGTGATATGGGGAGACAAATCGGCTGAAGAAGCGCTGAATGCGTCTTTGTTCGAGGTTGTTGGCAACGCCTAATGGGCGAGAAATTTTCCATTATTTTACACGGGGCCGGCGCCATGGGAGGGGCTTTGTTGCGGGCATGGCTGCGTGAGGGGCTTTTGGACATCGCCAATAGCGCGGTGATCGACCCGTCGCCCAAAGAAGAAATAATTGATCTTTGCGCAACCCATGGCTTAGCTTTAAACCCGGCTCAAGACCGACCTTGGCAGATTTGCGTTTTAGCTTTCAAACCCCAGCAAATGGCAGATATCGTGCCGCGCCTTCAATGGCCGGATATGGATCAGAGCTTGGTCATTTCCATTTTGGCGGGGATATCCATCGAGACCATCGCCAACCAATTCCAGTCTCACCATCAATCGATCCCTCGCCATCAACCGGTCATTGTGCGGGCCATGCCTAACCTACCGGCTTCTATAGGCAAGGGTATGAGCATTTTATGTGGTCAGGTAGAAAAAAACCGGAGGGCACAGGCGAGTGCGTTGCTCGCGGCGGCGGGTGAGATTGTGTGGGTGGAAAGCGAAAATGAGTTGGACAAGGCCATGGCTATTGCTGCCTGCGGTCCGGCCTATGTGTTTTTATTGGTGGAAGCGCTAAGCGAAGCCGGCGAGGCGCTCGGATTGGCACCGGAAATCGCCTCTAAAATAGCCCGTGAAATGATTGTCGGTTCGGCGGCGCTGCTGGAGCAGGATAAGCGTGAGGCTAGCCAATTACGCCGTCAGGTGACCTCACCCGGGGGTACTACCGAAGCAGCCTTGGCTGTTCTCGATAGGGATCAGGGCTTGCGGTCCTTGATGAAAGATGCCGTGGCGGCAGCGGTGAAACGGGCGCAGCAATTAGGCACCTAAACTTATATTTGGGTTAGGCGTATAAAGGTTTGAGCTTGTGGACGGGCAGGCTATATAGGCGAGGAATCGCCAAGCCCTCAGGAGAGTTTCATGGCCCGTCAGTCCCTTTTCCCACCACAATTTTTCCAAGCCGACCTCATGGCCAGCGACCCGGCTATACAAGCCATTCTGGATAAGGAATTACAACGCCAGCAACAGCAAATTGAGTTGATTGCATCTGAAAATATTGTTTCTAAAGCCGTGTTGGAGGCACAAGGCTCGGTGCTAACCAATAAATATGCCGAGGGTTATCCCGGGCGGCGTTATTATGGGGGGTGCGAAATTGTCGATCAGGTTGAGCGTTTGGCCATAGAGCGGGCACAAAAAATATTCAATTGCGCCGAGGCGATTGTGCAACCCCACTCCGGTTCCCAAGCTAATCAAGCGGTGTTCATGGCGACTATGAAACCAGGCGATATTTTTCTCGGTATGGATTTGTCGGCAGGGGGTCATCTGACCCATGGCTCCAAGGTCAACCAGTCCGGTAAATGGTTCCAGCCGATACATTATTCCGTGCGTCCCGACGACCAGCTCATTGATATGGAGCAGGTGGCGCAATTGGCGGAGCAGCATCGTCCAAAAATCATCATTGCTGGCGGCTCGGCCTATAGCCGGATTATTGATTTTGCCGCATTTAGAAAAATTGCCGATGCGGTCGGGGCTTTACTTATGGTCGATATGGCCCATTTCGCGGGGTTGGTTGCTGCCGGGCTTTATCCCAATCCGCTGGACCACGCCCATGTGGTAACCACCACCACCCACAAAACCCTGCGCGGCCCTCGGGGGGGGATGGTCTTGACCAATGATCTGGCGCTGGCCAAGAAAATTCGCTCGGCCTTATTTCCCGGCCTGCAAGGGGGGCCGCTCATGCATGTGATTGCCGCCAAGGCGGTGGCTTTCGGGGAGGCTTTGCAGCCGGATTTTAAGGCCTATGGACAGCAGGTAATCGATAATGCGAAAATATTGGCTGATACGCTCACCCATGGGGGCTATCGAGTGGTCTCTGGCGGTACCGATACGCATCTGGCGCTGATTGATCTCAGCCCAAAAGGGGTCAAAGGCAACATGGCCGAGGAAAGCCTTGAGCGCGCTTTGATGACCTGTAACAAAAATGGCATTCCCTTCGATGAGGAAAAACCGGCTATTACCTCTGGCATACGTATTGGGTCACCGGCGGCGACCACGCGCGGGTTCGATGGGGCGGCGTTCAAGCAGGTGGGAGAGATGATGGTTGAAGTCCTCGATGGCTTAGCAGTCAAGGGGGAAGACAATAGTCGAATTGAACATGAAATAGCCGCTCGGGTGCGCAATCTTACGGATCAATACCCAATATATGGATAGTCTGGGCGGGGCTAATACTTTATTCAGTGTCTGTTCCCGTTGCCCATAAGCAAACAATCAGTGTAAATTTCTGATTCCCTCTCTATGCGTGGTGCTGTGTGGGTGCAACCCCGTGACCGCGTTAAATGTGGTGGGGGCCGAAAGGAAGAACATGCGCTGCCCTTTTTGTACTTCAGACGATACACAGGTGAAGGATTCTCGCCCCACCGAGGATGGCAACGCCATTCGCCGCCGTCGATTATGCAATAATTGCGATGCGCGCTTTACAACCTTTGAGCGTGTTCAATTGCGCGAGGTCACCGTTTTGAAGAAATCCGGCAAGCGGATCGCCTTTGATCGGGAAAAACTGGCGCGCTCGGTGGCGATTGCATTGCGCAAGCGCGAGGTAGACCCTGAGGAAATTGATCGATTTGTGTCAAAAATCGTTCGCCAGCTCGAATCTGCCGGAGAGAGCGAGATTGCCTCTACCGAAATCGGGCAAATGGTGATGGAAGGACTGCGGGCCTTGGATGATGTGGCTTTCGTTCGCTATGCTTCTGTGTATAAGAACTTCACCGAAGCGAAGGATTTTGAAAAATTCCTTGGCGAAATGGAAAATGGAAAGTAGCCGAGCCTCAAAATGACATCGCCTATCTCTCATAGCGACGATCCTGCACACGAACAGGCAGGAGATCATAAGAACATGGATAAAAAAGATCCGATGGATGCGCGCTCCATGGCGCGATTGGCGGCGGTACAAGCGCTTTACCAGATGGAACATTCCAAAACCGGTGTGCGCCAGACGGTGCGGGAATTTCAAGACCATCGTCTTGGCACCGAGCTTGACGGCAATCCCATTCGTGATGCGGATCCAGTATTTTTTGAAGATATTGTAACCGGTGTGGTCGCGTTGCAAGAACGCATCGATCCGTTCATCGAGCAGCATCTGTCCGATGGTTGGACCTTAAAACGGCTGGATGCCACAGCGCGGGCCATATTGCGCGCTGGTCTCTATGAGCTGATCCGTCGTCTCGACGTGCCTTACCGGGTCATTATTGATGAATATGTGGAAATTGCCGGCAGTTTTTTCGATCCCCAAACCACGGAGCCGGGCTTTATCAATGGTGTATTAGATGCCAGTGCCCGGGAAGTGCGCGACGACGCTTAAGCGGGATCCTATTTGCTTTTCGGGACGCAAGCGGTAATTTGGTCTGATGGCGGATGAATTTGATCTCATCAAAAAATATTTTGCCCCTTTGAGCAATGCCAACCCATCGGCGCGTGGATTATTGGATGATGCAGCATTGATTGACGGGCTTGTTATGAGCGCGGATATGTTGGTTGAAAATGTACATTTTCTCGCCGACAGCCCGCTCGATTTGGTGGCCTGTAAAGCTGTGCGGTCGAATATCAGCGATATCATCGCTAAGGGGGCGACACCCTTTGGCTATTTCCTATCTCTTGCATGGCCGAAAAAAACTACCGTGCAGCAGATTGAGCAATTTGCTGAAGGGCTGGCCCGAGACGGGGCTGGTTTTGGTCTGGACCTTCTGGGGGGCGATACGGTTCGACAAAGAAATAATGGCCCCCTTACTATTGCCATCACCATGCTAGGACGGGCGGGTAAGCGGATGCCGGGACGCGATGGGGCAAAGGCCGGTGATCGTCTTTATGTCAGTGGTACGATTGGGGATGGCTGGTTGGGATTACAGATCATTCGGAACCAAATCACATTGCCAGAGCAGGCAGCGCATTATTTGCGCGATTATTATTATCAACCAGCCGTAAACATGGCGCTGGCTCCCCTCATCGCAGCCTATGCCAGCGCCAGTCTCGATATATCTGATGGCTTGCTGGCCGATGCTGGCCATTTGGCTCGGGGTAGCGCGTTGGATGTGGTCATTGAAATTGATCAATTCCCTTTGAGTGACGCCGCCCAACAATGGTATCAGACACAGACAGACCGAGCCCAAGCGCTCTTGTCCTTGATGGGTGGGGGGGATGATTATCAGTGCCTATTCACCGTTGCATCAGGTGCAGCAGAAGACAAAATGCACGCGGCGGCTCAAAAGACTGGGGTGCCTGTGCAGAAAATAGGCTTTCTGGAAAAAGCGACCCAACAGCCGCAAATCTGGCTGCTTAAGGAGAACGGTAAACGGTCTCCAGCACCGCTTTCGGGCTATAATCATTTTGCGTAAAAATTAGGCGCTGCGGGTTTACGGACCGTTGCCTTGACCTTCGGTAATTGCCGGTAATTGACCCACCGAACCCAATAATTGTTCGATAATGGTCAATTCCTTACCCCGCGTCGGCGTTTCTCGATCGACTAGATTGACTGGAATACCATCCTCCAAATCATATTCTGCCACCTCAATGACCTTGCCTTCCTCATCAAATTTGAAGGCAACAATGGTGCGGTTGGTGGTGTCAGGATTATAAAAAGCGCGAGCATTGGTTGCGGTGGATATATAATACCAGACATCGTCATTTAGGGGGGGGCGCACGGAGGGTTCTCCATAACGGGCAATGATAGAATCCTTGGAATCGATGCCCACATCGGCGCTCAACTCGCTTTCCCCACGTTCCATGACATAGCCATGGCGGTTGCGGGTTGATACACACCCGGCGATGAGGATGGTCAGGGTTAGAACAAGAGCAACGCGGATCATGGATGAGGTCCCTAAAAAGTGAAAATGGCTTCGATTAACCCTGTTCTTTTAGCGGCTTGCGGGTGACTTGCATAGCGGTTCGTTCTAAAAAGCCCGCAATTATTGCTGGCGCAGGGGGTGGTTTGAGGAATTATCCCCCTTGGTGCGGGCTGGACGGGAACAAGAATGAATTTTGCCGGAATATTTCAGGGTTTGCGCGGTTTGCTCAGCGGCAGCGATAGCCGTGAGCGTGCCCGGGCCCTCTATGGAGAAATCATTGTGCAGGCGCGAAATCCGGCATTTTATACGGATTTTGGGGTCGCGGACGATGTGGAGGGCCGCTTTGACTTGCTGGCGATCCACCAATTTCTGGTGCTTCGGCGGCTGAAAAGAGCGGGAAAGATCGAGGCGCATTTTGCCAATGTGCTGTTCGAGACCATGGTGCAGGATTTGGAGGATAATTTGCGCGAGATGGGGGTTGGGGATTTGGTGGTCGGCAAAAAGGTCCGCAAGCTGGTCGAGGGGTTTCTCGGGCGCGCCGAACGCTATGAAGAAAATCTCAAGGGCGATGATCGATCAGGATTGGCGCTTA
This sequence comes from Parvularculaceae bacterium, assembly GCA_027080545.1. GTDB lineage: Bacteria > Pseudomonadota > Alphaproteobacteria > Caulobacterales > Parvularculaceae > S012-90. The sequence continues at coordinate 1,653 of JALWRV010000108.1, read as the reverse complement.
CGGTTGCGCGCAATATTTTTGCCGATGAAACCTTGGTCGATAGTCCGCAAGTGCAGGCGATGGTGGATTATATCTTGCATAGTGCACGCCTCTTAAAGTCACAAAAGCCGGCGCGGTTGATGCAAGCTATAGTGGCGTTCCCGCCAATACCCAGCCTATCACAGGCTTGAACATTAGAATAAACATAAGGTGTGATGTGAACGAACCGGAACTTTCCCATCCCGTACAGATTGGCAAGATTGGCTCGCAGAAACGAGAGATCAAGCTGGTGGCAGATGACGCCACCAGAAAAAAAATCGCTGAGCGGTATAAAATTCTAGCAGTGGACCATCTGTCTGGTCATCTATCCTATTATCGCCAAGGTAAGAAAATTTTTGTCTCCGGCACCATCAAAGCCTCTTTGGTGCAGGCTTGCGTCTTGACACTTCAGCCCGTCGCCGAGGAAATTGAGGAAAATTTTGACTATTGTTTTGTTCGAATGGACAAGATTGCGGCTCAAACCGACAATCAGGACGCCGAATTGTTGGAAAATCTCGATGGCCCGGAGCCTATTTTTGGGGAAAATATTGACCTTGGAGAGTTGATTGTCGAGCAGGTGGCATTGGCGATGGCGCTCTACCCGCGTATTGAGGGGGCCGAATGGCCGGAACAGGCCAGCGATGGGGGCGAGACGTCAGCCTTTGCAGATTTGCGTAAAATTGCTACAGAGCCAGGAAGCGACTAAGATAAGCGCTTAAAATCGTGAATATAAATAGATTGCGCATCGGCAAAATGATTGTATTTTCGCCTTCCAGCGTTCTCTTATAAGGACCACATGACCGTCGCGACACCAATCACTATTGCCATTGATCTCATGGGATCGGATGGTGGCATGGAGGCAACCCTTGGGGGGTGTCTGCTTTATTTGCGCAATCATCAATCGACGCGCCTGCTATTATCGGGGAACGAACCCCGCATTAGCGCCTTTCCACTGGCGGGTGAATTGCTCAGTCAATTTTCAGATCGCGTCGAGTTGCACCATGCTGATGCCGAAGTGAGCATGAATGACAAACCCGCACAGGTAGTGCGTCGGGGCCGTAATACCAGCATGTGGAAAGCCATTGAAATGGTTAAAAATGGCGAGGCCGGGGCGGCTGTCTCCTGTGGCAATACGGGGGCCTTGATGGCGATGTCGGTGCTGCAATTGCGGATGCTGAAAGGGGTCTCGCGTCCGGCGATTACGGCGATGTGGCCGTCCAAGCAAGGGCGCTCCGTGGTGCTGGATGTGGGGGCCAATGTTGAGGCCACCGCAGAACAATTAGCTCAATTTGCGATTTTGGGGGAGGCGTTCTTTAGGGCCATTGATGGCGAAAAGATGCCGAGTGTCGGTTTGCTGAATGTGGGCGCCGAGGAGCTGAAAGGCCATGAATTGATCCGCACGGCCGCCAAGATTTTGCGTGAACAAGTGCCGGATATGAATTTCAAAGGTTTTGTTGAAGGGGATGACATTGCCAAAGGAACGGTTGATGTGGTGGTCACAGATGGGTTCACAGGCAATATCACCTTGAAAACTGCTGAAGGCACTGCCCGCGTCATCGCCGAGTGGATAAAGGAGGCCCTTACCGGATCTGTCAGGGCCAAGATTGGGGCCTTATTGATGATGGGGTCCTTGAA
>JALWRV010000107.1 GCA_027080545.1 Parvularculaceae bacterium | reverse complement strand
CAACCGGCAAACCCGTCCGCTTCCATTTTGGCTTCATATTTGGGTGCCACATCCGCACCGGGGGTCAGATTGCCTTTTACAGCATCCCAGTCTTCGGGCTTAATCTCGACCATCCAGGCGCTATAGGGGTCATCATTGGCAACGCTCGGTTTGGAAACGAGGTCTTCATTGATTGCAACCACTTCGCCGGCGGCGGCTGATTTTGCGGGACCAACCCATTTGCCGGATTCAACCGTGGCCACGGATTTGCCTTCCTTGACCTTGCGGCCCACCCGTTTGGGGGTGAAAGCCACCAGTTCACCGGCCATAGCCGTTGCGATGGTGGTCATGCCCAGACGGACATTGCCATTTTCCTGTTCTTTGAACCAAATGTGATTGTCTACATCATACAGAAGGTCATCTTCCAGATGACAACCGCGAACGTCAGGCATGAGCACTTTCCTCTTAATGAAGTTGTTGTTCGTTAATCCTAAGCGGTTTCGAGGCACAACAAAAGTCGCCAAGCCCGGAAACCTGCATTTTTCCTGATATAAACAGATATAGGTGACGCGTCAAAAGGGTCATCTGCTGGGCTGCCGCCAGCTTTTCCGGGGCGTGATTGGCCTGTTTGACCAGATTATAGCGATAGCATAGCTCCCGACAGGTCTCCCGACAGGCATTGAAGCTGCCATCGCCCTTGGCCCCTTGTCGATGTAAGGCCAACAGGCGAAACCCTTCTTTGGTGTCTTGGGTCGGGGGTTTATCATGGGCTTCGAGCCATATCTCCAGCACATTTTCGGCCAATTGAAGATAGTCAGCCGCGGCCTTATCCGGTCCCCTATCTGGGCTCACAGCGTCTATTTTAGCCTCAATATCGGAAATACTGGTCACGCCAATCCTTTTTCTTTCATCAAATCCATGGAGTCGGAAATATTTTGATGAACCCCGACCTTTTTCGCGGATAGCCCCATGGCCATGCCAAGCAGCTGGGTGAAATAGACGATTTTCACATTGGTTTTGCGGCCCAATACTTTTTCCGCTCGAATCTGATGCATTTCCAACCCGGAATGACAGGTCGGACATTCCGTGGCGATAACTTCAGCACCAGAAGCCTCGGCGGCTTCGAGAATATTCAAAACCAGCTTGGTGGAGGTATCAGAGTCCGACAAGGTGTGCGCGCCCCCGCAACAGGCGGTTTTTAGGGGAAAATCGACATTTTCCGCACCGGCGGCTTCTAATAAATCATCCATGAAATGGGGTGCCGAGGTTGATTCGCTGCCCGGCCCTTGGTCCTTTTCAGGGAAAATATGCCGGGGCCGCACATACATGCAGCCATAATAGTTGGCGATTTTCATGCCGTTGAGAGAGTTTTTGACGCGCTCTTTCAAGCCTTCCTCACCAATAGAATCCTTGATCCAATCGAGAGCGTGGATGGTTTCTACCTGACCGGCTTTGTAAGTCTCATGGCCGGCCTTTTTGGATATTTTTTCCACGACCTCTTTGGAGCCTTCATCATGGGCAAGATCATATTCGGCCTTTTTCAGATTGTGATAGCAGCCATTGCACGGCGCCATCACCACATCATGGCCCATCTCATTGGCGGCAATCGACATCACCCGGCTTGACAAATAGGTTTGGATTTTGGGATCGATATTTTTAACTTCCATCGCCCCGCAGCAATTCCAGTTCTTTACTTCTTCCAACTCAAGACCAAGCGCCTTGCCCAGAGCCTTGGTGGAATGATCATAGGGTTGGGCTGTCCCTTCCAGCGCGCAGCCGGGATAGTAGGCAACCTTTTTATATTTTTTGGTCTCAGACATTGTTCATCCTATTCCGCAGCAATTTGTTCAGGGGTTTCGGGTTTTTTATAGGCAATATGGGGGCCAAGCGCATCCGTCGCTGCCTCATCACGTTCTTTGACATAATCTTTGATGGCATCACGCGCCGGACCCCAGCCTTTGGTGCGCGGTTTGAAAATAGTTGCGAGGCCCAAAGTGGCCAGCATTTTTACCGGTAAATGTTTCATCAACCGTTTGACCATTTCAATCAGCCATGGCTGGGTTAGTTTTTGATGGGTGCGGGTTAAGAAGTTCAAAACCACTTCGCCATCTTCGATTTTGCCACGCTCGATAACTTGCTCGGAAAACACTTCGTCAAAAACCATGGAGGGGCTTTTCGGCGTATAGCCTTTATGTTCCAGCCAGTGCGCTGTGGCTTTCATCACCCCTTCGGGAACCACATCGCGCGGGCAGGCATAGGTGCATTTATTGCAGCTAACACATTGCCAGATAATATCTTTATCGCGCACCAGTTCGGATTCAAACCCCATGCGGATCAGGTATATCCAATAGCGGGGGTTAAAATCAGGGTTTACCGCATTCATGGTGCAGCTATTGGTGCAGGAGCCACATTGCCAACAGCGATGGATAAACTCGCCACCAGGGAGGGCCTCGATTTCTTCTTGCAAATTTTCATTATAATCCGGCACCACCCGCGAGCGGATAAAGGTGCTCCAGTCCCCGGAGACATCAATACCGTCGATCACGAGATTTTCGTGACTAACGAGATTTTCCGGTCGAATGAGGTGTTTCTCATGAATGGGCATTTCTAGACTTTATCTCCCGTCAACAAATTGGCCTGTTCCAATAGCTCGGCATTGCCATCAATCGATGAAGGCAATTTACGGTTGGACTTGGTTTTAACGCCATCAAGACCGAGCAGGCGACGCATATGTTTTGCTGGATCCTCGGCAGCTGAAAAATCAGCTTTTAAATAAGAGCCCCCCTGTGCCGCCACATAATCAGCGTAAATCGACGCGCAAAGTAGGTCGATATAGATCATCACATCTTGAAAAATGCCATTATCGGTGAGGAATTGCGACAGTTCCTCACGCAGCATCAGATAGGTGTCGTAACAATCTTCTATTTCCAACGTGATGTGATCAATATCGCAATACCATATTTCGCGAATGACACCGGAATTGGCCTTGCGATCCCATACCCACCTATTCATCAAAGGATAAACTTCCGGGTTGGTTTGGTGCAAAATTTCTGCCCCCAGATCACGAACCCAACGATGATGTTTGTCCTCAGGAAAAGCAGCGCATAGACCAGCCAGTTTAACATCCGTCTCTTCATCGCTGAACAAGCCATCAATGGCTTTTTGCAATTTAGGATAGGTTTCATCTTCCACATAGGGGCCAACACGGCGGCGCACGGTGGGCATCAGGCTGGCGATGCGGGTAAAATCATCGGCAGAGAGCTCGAATGCTTTGCCCGGGCCGAAATTGTCGCGAAAAATTTTCGACTTCAATTTCATCGCATCCACATAGCGCTCAATACCGCCGGTGGATTCGCATGAATGGATCATGGTCTCCAAAGCGGTTTTAAGACGCGGTCCGCTTAAATCCAGCTGAGGGCGGGCCTCAGCTGGATCAAAGGAATTATGTGGATGCGCCGATGCCATGCTTACTCCGCAGCTACCGCGCCGCTGCCCCGCACGCAGGCCATGGCTGACATGGCCGCGGCACTGCCTTGGGCAATGGAGTCATCAATGGTTTCCGGGCTGGTGGCCGCCCCAGCGACAAACACCCCAGGTCGTGACGAAGCTCCCATAACCCCGTAAGTGTTTTCTTGTTTGATATAGCCCCAATGGTGCAGATCAACGCCGAAAATATCGGAGATCAACATATTGTCTGCGTTCGGGTCCATCCCAATTGCATGGACAACCATGTCAAAGGGAATGGTGATGGGGCGTTTGACCAGCGTGTCTTCGCCTTTGACAATCACCTTGTCGCCATCAGAGGTAACCTCGGCAATCCGCGCTTTGATATATTTGACCTTTTGTTCTTCTTGGGATTTCCAATAAATTTCTTCGTAAAGGCCGAAGGTGCGAATATCCATATAATAGATATAGACATGGCATTCGGGTAATTCTTCGCGAATTTCCGTAGCCATTTTGGCAGAAACGGAACAGCATATTTTTGAACACCATTCTCGCCCGATTTGACGGTCTCGAGACCCCACGCACAGGAGGATAGCCACGCGTTTTGGCTTGTCGCCATTAGAAGGGCGGCGCACCCCTTTGCCGGAGGAAATCATTTGCTCCACTTGGGTGGTGGTGACCACATCGGGAAACTGACCAAATCCCCATTCCGGCTTATTGATCGAATCAAAATGGGTGAAGCCGGTGCACAAAATAGTGGCCCCATTCTCCACCGTTTCGCCATTTGCCAATTTGGCGGAAAAAGCACCGGGTTCGCCGGAAAATTCGCTGACAGAGGTGCCCGTTTTGACCTCAATATTGGGGTGCTTGACCACTCGGTCGACCATAGAACCGATGGCATCTTTGGCCCACTCGCCAGAGGGCACCAGCTTGGCATAGCCCGACAAGATCGGCGCACCACCAAGCATGCCTTCTTTTTCTACGAGGACAACTTTTTCGCCAATGTTGGCGAGAGAATAAGCTGCGGATAGCCCGGCCGGGCCACCGCCTACAATGAGAAATGGTTTTGTCATGATATCGCTTCTGTTTTCTTATAACCAGGACCGCCGGTGATCATTCTGCGCGGGTCATACAGGTTTTCCTGATCCCCGCCAGCTTCCACCACTTTGAGATAGTCTTCAAATTCGGCTTTGGCTTTTTGCCAATCAATGCCCAGCTTGTCATAGAGCTTCTCGGTTGAAGAAGCGTGCCAATGAGACTGGACAATCTTGTATGGATGCGCACCGCACATCAACGCAGCGAACTGCACATCGGCGATAACAGGCAAATCATAATCGCGCCCATCAGCCTTGCCAATCCACTGATTCTTATCAAGGGTGGTGATGCAGCCGGTATCATGGCCGATCATCACATCTGAGTTTGCCTCTTCAACCGCGACTTTAATTTTGCGATCAAGGGCAAAGGAGCGCGTGAACTCACGCTCGGAAATAATGTGCCGGAAGCCAAACCCGCAGCAATCATACCATGTCGAATAGTCAATGACCTGAGCGCCGAGGGATTGGATGATGCCGGTGGAAACAGCCACCCGCTCACCACCGAGAACATCATCATCATAGATAACGTCTTGCGGGATCATTTTATAAACGTGACAGGCCGGGTGAATGGTGGCTCGAATATTCGAGCAATCAATGGTTTGACGCTCGGCAATCTTGTGGCGCATCACATGGACCCATTCAGAATAGTGCACCACCTCCTCAGGGATAAGCAATTTGCCATCGACCAGACGGTTTAGCTTGCCGAGGATTTTTTTGACATTCTCCCGCAAGGTCGAGGAGAGCAACAGAAATTCGCGTACTTCTTTGTAATTACCAAAAGAGGTGCCGCAATGGACGAGGGGGTAGTAATAGCCTTCCGGTTTGCCTTCCGCCTTGGCTGATACATAGGCTTGATGGAAGTTGCGCAAGAACACGGCCGCGAGACTTTCAATATTGCCAATGCCAGAGCCATGATAGTTCCACGCGGTGCAGGAGGTTTGATCGGTCTCGTCGAGATAGCGAATATCGTGCTGGTTCATCAGCCATAAGAGCGAGGCTGGATAGCCGGGAATATTGCCGCATTGGCCGCAAGATTTATGATGCCAAAGCTGGTTGGTGGGAATTTTTTTGTCCCAACCATAAATGGTTTTGGCAATGACCGGCTCATGTTGGTCGGTAACCCGATGGACAATGATTTCGCCATCTTTTTCCAACTCCCACATAACCTCGCGAATGTCATGGACCCGGTCTTTGTTGGTTTCCATGGAGCGCTTGTTGATAGTTTGCTCGACCCAAGCGGTCGCCATTTTGGCCTCGCCGGGGCTTAGATTGGAATCGCGCCACTCGGCCCCATGGCCGGTAAAACGTTCACCGCCATTGTTTGTGGTGTCATTGGTGCTCATATCAAGCCTCCTTCAAAGCAATCTTGCATAAAGCATAAAAAAGGGACCAGGATGATTAATCCTCGTCCTCTTCATCTTCTTGATCTTCCAGAAAATCTTCCCAGTCTTCGCGCTTCTCATCCATAATATCGCAAATCACATCGAACAGATTTTCGTCAATGGTTTCTAATTGATCCAAAACCCCGGTGGCTTCCCAGATGGTGTAAAGTTCAACGGAGGTTTTCAAGTTTACTTCCCAGGCGGTCTTGGTGGTGTTGAGGGTCGGCATGGGAATGCATTTTCGCAACAAGGCTAGGGGGGCTTCAATTTTGGAAATATTTGGGCCCCAGTCGGCGAAATGGTCGGGGTTAATCATGTCAGGGGATAGCTGGTTCCCTGTAGAGATCAATTTCAGCATCACCCGCGAGAAAGGCCGAAGCACAGATTTGGCAGATTCCAAACCATGTTTGATGGCTACTTCACGCATGAGCATCACCAAACCGCCGGGAGAATTACCAAACGGGCAACGCGCCGCACAGGTGTAACATTGCGCACAGGACCATATTTTTTCCTGCATGGCATCATACAAGCCTTCGAGATTTTCCGTCCATAAAAGCTGAACAATCTCGCGTGGGCTGAAATCATAATAATGGGCGGCCGGGCAGGTGGCTGTGCAGATACCGCAATTCAGGCAGCCGTTTAGCTGGTGGTCAAAACGCAAATCAGCTTGAATGTCTTGGAAGATCTCTTCCATTTGTTCGACCGGAATCGGCGCCTTGCCGGTAAGCGGGTCGCCGATAAATTCCTGAATCCGTGTTGATTCTGAATGCGCCATATTTGCTTTATTCCTGCGCTAAAAGTTCATTTGATGCCAAACCATAGGGCTTTGGCGAAATAGGGCCGACCCTGCTTAATAGGTCAGCACCCGGCAATCATCATTTTCCATCAATTCTTCGATCAGGTAAGCACCGCCAACGATGCCGGAACATTCCGGGATGAGGTCATCTTCGGACATGTCGAACAGATCAAGGTTGGGCGAGCAGCATAAAAATTTAGCCCCCGCTTCATGGGCGTCTTTGATGAAATCGTAAACGGTTTTTGGTGAGCCTTCTTTAACCACCAGCTTTTCGGCAACGCCTTTTTTCATCAATTGGCCGGAGGTGGCGGTACAAATCACTTCCACTTCATATTCCATGGCCGCGCCAACAGTGGCTTGAAAAATAGGGGCACCAAGTTCCTCGCCATTGCGGGGGTCGGTATTTGCCATGATGATTACGAGCTTATCGGCCATATGAGACGGTCTCCTCTTTTGCTGCGGTGCAGCAATTTAGTTTTATTGGTATCAAACCTGTTCTCGCTAAAATATTAGAAAAATCTAATTAAGCAAGAGACAAATGGAATTTATTCGCGCATCAGTCCGGTCAATTGGATGATCCCGGTCATAATTGAGACCAGAGCGTCCTCTATCTCGCGTTTGCGCATCGTTAAGGCTTCTAACGCAGGCGCGGGATTGTCGGGGTTTTCTTCAAACTCCATGATCAAATCCTCGGCCATGGCTCTCTTATAGCCCGGATGGCCGCTGAACCCGAACATTTTTTCCCCAATTTGAAACACGGCGGGCCGGTTTTTCGAATCAGTGGCGAGAATTTTGGCGTATTCAGGCGGTACGGGGCGGTCTCGCATATAGATGGGCAGGGGAAACTGCTTTGGCATGAAACCGTTTAACGCATCATCGCTTACACGGGTTACATCTTCCATAGAAAATTCTAACGGGGCGGCTTCGCTTTTACCATCGGCGGCCAGACATAAAATTTGCGCCCCGAGGCCAATGCCAATGATGGGAAGGTCGTTCATAAAACAGGCTCGTGCTAATTTTATTTCTGCTTCCAAGGAAGGAACATCGCGACCACCGGCCGAACCCCAAACCCCGCCGCCCAATAAAATAAGCCCATCACCCAATTCACTCTCGTCCGGCAGGTTCACGCCCTCAGTAAAGGGGCGATAATATTGAAAACGAATGCGCCGACCTTCAAAATGGTCCTCCATAAGCCCTAGATAGTCAGCACTATTATGTTGAATGACAGAAAGTTTTTTCATGTCAGGGCTAATCCTTTAGCGC
>JALWRV010000106.1 GCA_027080545.1 Parvularculaceae bacterium | reverse complement strand
GTCCCCATCCAGCACGTAGGTATGGATACCCCGGTCATGGAGCGCTCGTGCCACCGCGTTGGCCAGGGTAGATTTACCAGAACCCGAAAGGCCGGTGAACCAGAGCAAGGCCGGGCGATGTCCCAGGAGCTTGCTGCGCTCCTCCGGAGCGACACCACTCTGGTGCCAGGTGATATTGGTGGACTTTGAAGAAGCCGACATAAAACTGGTAGTACTCCAATCGATGATGTATGACTTGAATACGATGCAGGTGCAAAAACGAAACATCAGTCTAACAGGCGCCACCAATCCGGTGCGAGCCCATATGTTGACCGGCATCCCCCGCTACGCCTATACTAGGCGCAGTGGCTTGTAACATGGCAATAATTCAACGGGATATCCAGCTCAATGTCTGAACACCGTCCGGGATACTATAAAGATGCACATGGGAACTGGCAGTCGGATCGGCGCAAAAACAATCGTCGAAGTGCCAGCGCTTTCCCCTACGACCATGAGCAGCGGAGTCAGTTCCGTCGCAAAGCGGATCGGGAATTATATGAAACGGACCACAAGAAGGCTATCAAGGAAGCGCTCGAAGATTTCGCCGAGGAGCACGACGGACATTTGTAGCCAAGGCGCATCTGTTTGAACAACGTTATTCCAAAGTGGTCGTGTGTCTGTCATTTTCGGCGGGAGCAGCGTTGACTTGCCGACGGGTTCTTCAGGGGTGTCGGGACTGCCAGAATTTTTGTTTGTACTGCTCGACACGCAGGCTCAATGGCGTGTTTGAATGCCCATCGTAGGTTCTTGGTGCCCAGGGGAACGCAGGCCAGACGTACGCTTTCGCATTGCGTGACCCCGTGAGGATGTCACGATTGCCGGGCCGCATGGCACTAACCCAGCCATTGATTCGGAAAACATCGCGCCAAGTCTCCGTATCCCACAGAACCGTAATTCCGTCGCTCCCGGAAGAAAGGAGCCGTCGCCCGTCGCCACTGAACTGGAGAGAAAAAATACCCTGTGTGTGCCCTTCCAGGGTATGGACAAGTTCCCACGTGCTTGTGTCCCAGAGATCGACCTTCCAATCGTGCCCGCCCGTAGCCAGCCACATACCATCGGGTGAAAAGGCGGCTGCGGGCACGCGAGATCGGTGTGCCGTGATACTTTTTATTAATGCACCGGTTTTCGCCTCTATGACATGGGCCGTCTCATCAACCGACCCCGACACAAGCCAGCGCCCATCGGGGCTATATGCCAGGTTGAGAACCTCATCTTCGTGTTCCGGCCATTGTTTCACCACGCCGCCATCGCGCCAGTTCACAAAAAGAATCCGGCCGTCAACCAGGCCTGCCGCAAGTGTTTCTGGAGTCATCGCCGAAAATGCAACGACGTTCACACCACTGTCGAAGGGGCCAAGTACCCGAAGGGTCTTGTGAGTATGCTGATCCCAGACACGAATGGTACCATCAAGACTCGCCGTCGTGTAAACGGGCTCCGTGGGGTGAAAAGCCACGTGACGCACCGCCGCCGTATGGCCCTCCAATACCTTGATCAGTGCTCCCGAATCAGCATCCCAGGCCCGCGCCGTGGTATCGTCAATATTTTCCCAATGTCCTGCCGCCGTGACCATAATGGTACCGTCTGTACTGTAGGCGACGTGGTTTATCATTCCCGTGTGGCCCACAAGCTCCCATTGATTGCTTTGGGGGCCGGGAAAGATCGTATCCCATTGTTTCAAGGTGCCCTGGTCATCGCCGGAAAGTAACATGCGCCCGTCGGGACTGAAAGCGAGACAATAAACTTGTTTCTGGTGCCCCCGAAAAACACGGGACAAGCTCCAGGAACGGGTGTTCCACAGATACACGGCGCGATCCGATCCGGCAGTGGCCAGTTCTTGACCATCGGGAGCAAAGGCGATGGCCCACACGGCAGATTCGCTGACCGTAATGACATGCTTTATCTCGCCGGTGTCCATG
>JALWRV010000105.1 GCA_027080545.1 Parvularculaceae bacterium | reverse complement strand
TAAACGCCAATAATGGCGATTATTCTGTTGGCTGTTCCGGTTTCTGGATCGAAAATGGGGTGGTAGCCTATCCGGTGAGTGAAATTACCATTGCGGGAAATTTACTGGATATGTATGCCGGACTGATTGCAGGCAATGATCTGGTCTATCGGGGTAGCCTTAACGCCCCGAGCTTGTTGATCGAACAGATGACCATTGCCGGAGATTAACGCGCCGGATCGCAACGAATAGGAGAATATTGTTGAGCGAGCCCCAGAAAAAACAATTTGAAGAAGAGCAATTATTGCATCTGGTTTTCGGTGGTGAATTAACCTCCACCAACAGTGCCACTTTCAAAGATCTCGCCAAGGTGGATATTGTTGGCGTTTATCCCAACTATGTCACTGCCGAGCGGGCCTGGCGGGCCAAAGCCCAAGCCAGTGTGGATAATGCATTGATGCGTTATTTTATTGTACACCTCCATAAGATTCTCGATCCTGATGGCGATGGGCTTTTGGGTTAGGAATTTTTGATGCCAACCTTCTTACTACCTGATGAATTTGCCACGCCTGAAGGACGCAAAAAGGCATGGCGGTCCTTGATCTGGGAGGACCATGGATTTTTGCGCGAGGTTTATGATAATTCCCACCAGCTATCGGAAAATATGTGGCGCAGCTTTCAACCCTCTCCCCGCCATGTAGAAAAATGGGCCGAACGAGGTATTAAAACCATCATCAATTTGCGCGGCCTTCGCGAAGAACCAGATCAGGTCGGGTTTTGGCATTTGGAAAATGAGGCATGCGCGAAACATAATGTAGAACTGGTCAATTTTCGCGCCTTTTCTCGTGAGGCGCCACGCAAGACATTTATTTTCGGATTAAAAGAAATTTTTGATCGCATTGCCTATCCGGCTATGATGCACTGTAAATCTGGTGCGGATCGCGCGGGCATTTCGGCGACGCTGTATATGTTTTTACGCGAGCGCAAACCCCTTGATGTCGCCCTTCAACAATTAACCTTCAAATATGGCCATGTGCGCCACGGCAAAACCGGGGTGTTGGATTATTTTTTCGATGTTTACCGCGCATTTGCCGCAGAACAGCAAACTGAATGCACACCAGAGCATTTTCTCGACTGGGTGGAAAATGTCTATGACAAAGAAGCCGTGCAGGCGGAATTCAAAGACCAATGGTGGGCGACCATTTTAACGGATAAAATATTACGTCGCGAATAAGCCTTTGTATTTTCTCTTGTTTATCCCATGCGAGACCGTTTTAAAATAATCTTGTGAGAGCGGCTTAAAACTGTCATGCTTCCCAGCAGAAATATCTAATAGCCCACAGCAACAGCAGGCCCATCGTGACACTAGAATAGTGACAATAAGATCGCGGCAATAGGGTTGCTACAGTAAGATTGCTACAGTAGGGGAGTGAAACAGCCATGTTCTTTTTTCATATCAGGCTTCCGCATCTTGGACGAAATATGTTGGGCCTATTGGCTTTGCTCTTTATCTTGAGCGCTTGCGTCACCTCCACTGTCGACAAGACCACCAATGAATTTAGCCCACCCGAAGGCGGGGCTGTTATTTTGTTGATGCCACCGGATGTTGAACTCAGCCTTTTGACCGCCGCGGGGATGCGCGAAACCCGGGCAGATTGGTCTGAAACCGGACAGGCATTGGTGATTGCTGAAATTGAAAAAATCCTTGCCGGGAATGAACATGCCATCAAACGCCTACAGGCGGACCCTGAGGATGCCCATCAAGTACAGATCATCAAACTCCATGAAGCAGTCGGGGATACGATCCTGACCCATCGTTTTTTTAACCAACCCCTCCCCTCCAAGAAGGACAAGTTTGACTGGTCACTTGGTCCCGGCGTTCAGGATTTGGCTACCAGTGAGGGGGCTGACTACGCCTTGTTTATTTTTGCGCGCGGGGCCTATGCCAGTGCCGCGCGCCAAGCCACCGCTTTGGTT
>JALWRV010000104.1 GCA_027080545.1 Parvularculaceae bacterium | reverse complement strand
CACCAGAGAGGCCGAGCGCTTTATGCAAGCCTATATTGGCACACAGGTGCGGCCGGGCAGGGTGCTGGATCTGTTTGCGGGTTGCGGCACTTTTTCCCTGCCCTTGGGGCGACACCATAAAGTCCATACGGTGGAAATTGCGGGACAGGCCATGGCCTGTTTGGCCGATGCGGCAAAGTTTCATCACTTGAGCGGGTTAAGTGTCGAGCGCCGGGATATTGAGCAAAACCCGTTATTGGCCAAAGAGCTGGGCTATTATTCAACCATCATTCTTGATCCGCCCCGTGGTGGCGCGGCGGCGCAAATCCGAGAAATCGCCGCCTCTAAAGCGGATCATATAATTTATATTTCTTGCAACCCGAAAACCTTTGCCCGTGATGGGAAGACGTTAGTGGATGGGGGGTTCACCATGGGGCCTGTGCAATTAATTGATCAATTTCGCTTTAGTGCGCATATTGAATTGGCCGCTTGTTTTTCGCGTGTGTAAGGTTTTTTGTTTCATCCTTCGAGGCTTGGCGTAAGCCAAGCTCCTCAGGATAGAGAAAAACCCGTTATCCCGTGTGCATTTTTGCTTGTGCGCCGCCGCCCACCAACCCGGCGCACGCTAACCCGGGACCCGAAAAATCAAAAAACACCAATCCTCATCCTGAGCTTGTCGAAGGACGAGGATTGCTCACGACACATCATCACCAACCTCATCCAGAGGTGCTTGGCGTAGCCAAGCCTCGAAGGATGAAAAAACCAAAAACTTATCCCCGCCCCACCATCCTAGCATATACTCCCCAACAGTGCCGCTCTCTTGAGGGCTGATAGTCGACAAAGCTACAGCGAGCGGATGAGGCAAGCCGGTGGGGTGCGCGTGACAAATGCACTGGCCATCGGTCGGTCAAAGAGAGTGATCGCGTCTGATGAGCAGGTTCACGTGGTTAATCTCTTTGGCGTATGGCAATGCCGGGTGCAGGTGAACTCCCGTTCACCCAAACCTTAAAGTTTTTTTGAGCGGGTCATTTGCACCCCCCTCTTTTATATCAACGCGCTTCGGCTCCCCGAAGACGCGGCTTTGGTGCAGGTCTCAATTTCCGAAAAATGCACATCCCTTCTGTTTCTCTTTCTGAGCTTAGTTCTTCTTGGCTTTTTGCACACTTGGCCTATAGTTTCGCGAGTTTGGCCCTTGGGCGGTTTTACGCGATGAAATCATGTCTTCTTTTCCCGTTCTGGCAGTAGCGCCGATGATTGACTGGACTGACCGGCATTGCCGGTTTTTTCATCGTCAGATTACGCCACGGGCAATGCTCTATACGGAAATGATTGTCGCCGATGCAATATTGCATGGGGATAGGGAGCATATTTTAGGTTTTGACAATCAGGAACATCCGGTAGCGTTACAGCTTGGGGGCTCTGACCCGGAAAAGCTCGCCCAAGCGGCGCGTATCGGTGCGGATTTTGGCTTTGACATGATCAACCTCAATATTGGGTGCCCATCAGACCGGGTGCGCTCTGGGGCGTTCGGGGCCTGTCTTATGCGCGATCCCCCATTGGTTGCGGCCTGTGTGGCGGCGATGAAAGAGGCCGTATCCGTGCCGGTGAGTGTGAAATGTCGCATTGGGGTTGATGAGCAAGAGCCCCATGAAATTTTGCCCCGCTTTATCGAGACCTTATCCCAAGCAGGCTGTGCGCATTTCATTATTCATGCCCGCAAGGCTTGGCTTGATGGGTTGAGCCCCAAACAAAACCGTTCCGTGCCACCGCTTGATTATGAGCTTGTCTATGGCATCAAGAAAAGTTTTCCGGACCTGTCGATCATGTTAAATGGTGGAGTGCGGGATGTGGCAGCGGCGCAAACCCATTTGTCCCATCTTGATGGGGTGATGATTGGGCGGGCGGCTTATGAACAGCCCTTTTCGCTGGCCGAATTTGATCGGGTTTTGCTGGGTGGCGAGAGGGGGCGTCCCACAAGGC
>JALWRV010000103.1 GCA_027080545.1 Parvularculaceae bacterium | reverse complement strand
TGGGCTTCCATTATACCGAAAATTTAATCACACTATGTCTGCTTTCAGAATTCGCTGGTTCAAATCCCTACCTCGTCAAGACGGGGGTATAAATGGGGGTATATTCCTTTTTCACATTGAAATTATGATTAAATAACAAATAGTTATACCACCAATTGCACTCTGCCCCTGGCACCACCTCTCGGCCAGACGCCAAACCAGAACATCTTAAAAAAAACAGCATTGGTGAGAAAAATCCTACCCAATGCCATCCGCTCTTTTGGCTAAACCTAAAGCCCGCACCCATGGTCAATTGGTTATCTCTGCCACAAATTGACATAATATGCTATATTTCCCCTGATTGATTATGCTTTCTGCTGAATTCGATTGACATTTCTATGATATTTTTATAATTAGCTTATTCTAATATGCTAATTTATATCATTTAAATAGCGTCACACGAGGGGACTTCATGTTTGAAACATTATTTACCAGGGCCATTCAAACCAAAGGAACCAAAACGGGCCTAGCCATTCTCCTGTTGGCCAGTTTTTTGAGCGCCTGCGGCGGCGGCGGATCCTCTACCACCACCACACCCCCTCCCGCTAACCGCGCCCCGACAGTGGTAAGCCCCAATAGCGACCAAAGCGGTCAGGTGGGATATGATTTTACCTATGACGCGACGCAAGCCGGCACCACCTTTTCTGACCCCGATGGCGATGCCCTGACCTATACGGTCCAGTTTAGCCCCGCCGATATCGGCCTTAGTGCCAATGGCGGTGCCATCAGCGGTGTTGTTGCGCGCTTGGCAGACACCACAATCACCATCACCGCCTCCGATGGTAAAGGCGGCACCGTCAGCGACAGCTTCACCCTCGCGGTTGGGGTAGATCAAAACGCCCTATTGGCGAAATTCGGTGGCGCAATTGATTTGACCAACCTACCCGATTACGAAAATGCCAATGTGCCGACCTACATCACCAAGCTGAACGATAATGGCAATCCAGTAACCGATGCCGGAGCCATTCTCGGGCGCATTTTATTTTATGACAAAGCCTTGTCTATTGATGACACCATTTCATGTTCTTCTTGCCACATGCAGGCCAATGCTTTTTCCGATACCGACACGGTTAGTGGGGGTGTGCTTGGGGGCATGACAAGACGTCACTCCATGCGTTTGATCAATACGCAATATGCCAATGAGGTACGCTTCTTCTGGGACGAACGCGCCGCCACCCATGAGGCACAAGAAACCATGCCATTGCAGGATTTCAACGAACATGGCTTCAGCGGCACCAATGGCCGGCCAGACATCAATGATCTCATTACCAAGCTGGAAGCACTGGAATATTATCAAGAACTTTTCCGTTTTGTTTTTCTTGACCCGAATATCACCGAAGCCCGCCTACAACTGGCATTGGCGCAATTTACCCGCTCCATTCACTCATTCGACAGCAAATATGATGTTGGCCGCGCACAAGTTGCTAATGACAATGCCCTGTTCCCCAATTTTACGGCGGATGAAAATGCCGGCAAGGATTTGTTCCTCGCCCCACCGCCACAAGGCGGCGCCGGTTGCTTCCGGTGTCACATGCCACCAGAGTTTGACATCACGCCAAACATGCAGGGGCATAATGGTATCGTCGCTGAAGCCGCAGACCCAACCCAGAGCGACTTCACCAATACCAGAGCGCCAACCTTGCGGGATATTGTCAAGCAGGATGGCACCCTGAACGGACCGCTGATGCATAATGGCTCAAAACTGACCCTCGCATCGGTCATCAACCATTATGATGCCATCCCGGTCCCAACCACCGAACCGGAGCGGACCAATTTCCTCAACGCAATTGACCCACGCTTGACCATGAACGGGGCGACGCCCGTACCATTGAATTTAAGCGCTACACAAAAAGCACAGTTGGAAGCGTTCTTGAAAACCCTCAGCGGTTCCAACGTCTACACAGATCCAAAATGGAGCGATCCCTTCGCTCC
>JALWRV010000102.1 GCA_027080545.1 Parvularculaceae bacterium | reverse complement strand
GGATATGGGCATGTATGAGGATGATCCGCTGGGCAATCTAGGGCGCTTGCAGGCGGAAATGTTCCGGGCGGTGCGCTTGGTGGTGGACACGGGCATGCACGCCAAACATTGGAGCCGCGAACAGGCCATTGACTATATGGTCGAAAATACCGGCATGACCGAAGATGAGGTCACCCGCGAGATTGAGCGCTATGTGGTGTGGCCCGGTCAGGCCACCGCCTATAAGACCGGTCAATTGGCTATTTTGAAATTGCGCACCGAGGCGGAAACCGCCCTTGGGGACAAGTTCGATCTGCGGGAATTTCACGAACAAATATTGATCAATGGGGCCATGCCTTTGGGTCTGTTGCGTCAATCGGTGGAAGACTGGATTGAAGAGAAAAAGGCGGAATAGGTCTTTTACGCGTTCTTCTGTTGAAGGGGTGTCGCTTTTCGCGATACCCCTTTGGCTATGAACGAGATTGCCAGTACCATTCGCTTTGCCACCAAACGCTGTAATGGCGTTGACATACATCACGCCTTAATGGGTGATCCTGAAAATCCGCCACTCTTGTGTTTGCATGGCTTTCCTGAATTTTGGATGGCGTGGGAAGGGGTGATGCCGCTTTTGGCGCAAGCGTTTTTTCTGGTGGTGCCGGACCAGCGGGGATTTAATCTTTCAACCAAACCCTCGGCGCTTGAGGCCTATCATACGAGCCATCTGGTCAAAGATATGGTGGCGTTGACGGATCATTATGGGGTTGACCGCCAATGGGTGTTGGCAGGGCATGATTGGGGGGCGGCGGTGGCCTATGCGCTGGCCATGAATGTGCCCCAGCGCTGGTCGCATCTTATCGTGTTGAACGGGGTGCATCCGGCCTGTTTTCAACGGGCTATTCTGGAAGATGCGGCACAGCGCCAAGCCAGCCAATATATGAGCCTGTTGCGTGCCGATGGTGCAGAAGAAATGATGCGACAAGACGGCTATGCCAAAACCTTGTCGATGATGGAAAAATTTTCTTCCACCCCGTGGTTGGATGACAAGATGAAGGCTCTTTACCGAAAAGCCTATGGGCAGGAGGGGGCGTTATCGGCGATGCTCAACTGGTATCGCGTATCGCCTATCATTGTGCCCCCTGTGGGGGCGGCCGTGGCAACCGCGCCGCTGCTGGAGATGGCGCAAGACCAGTTACGGGTGACACAGCCCCATCTGGTGATTTGGGGGGAGGAAGATCAGGCTTTGCGCCCTTCTACTTTGGCAGGGTTGGATCGCTATGCCGATGACCTCACCATTCATAAAATCGCGGGCACGGGCCATTGGTTGCTGCATGAGCGGCCTCAAGAGATTGCAGGGTTGATGGCTCGTTTTGCCCGTTGAGCTTTATATTAGCAAATTGTGGTAAGGCCTTATAAATAAAGGCGTTGCCCCGGTTGAACTCAGGCAAATTTGACGGTCATTGCCGGACATATCTACACTGCCACCTAATCATAGAGGAGGCATGATTATGAAACTGTTTGGCTTACCTATTATTGGCATAGTGGCGGCAGCAATTGGCTTATTTCTTTTAGGCTGGGTTTGGTACGGCATGATGTTCGACGAGATTTGGATGACGGGTGCAGGGCTGACCGAAGCCGATTATGAGGGCGATTCTCGCTGGTGGATGGCGGGTGGCTTATTGATTTCACTGGCCATGGCTAAGGGGGTGGCGTTTGTTTTGAAAATGGCGGATTGGCCGGACATGATGGGGGCCTTGAAAATTGGCGCCAAACTGGGGATTGTTTTCGGGGGGGCTTTTTCAGCCTATGATTATGTGTGGATGCCTGCCCATAATTTCACCCTGTTTTTGGTGAATTGGGGTCATTTGGTTGTCGGCCTTACCTTCGTAGCGGCGGTGTTGACCCTATTGAAAAAAGTTTAGGCTCTGGCTCCCAATTCCAGCCCTGGGGGTGCAAAGGGCCCCAAGGGCTATATTGGGAGTGGGTCATGGCCAAGGAG
>JALWRV010000101.1 GCA_027080545.1 Parvularculaceae bacterium | reverse complement strand
GGCCCATATTTTGGTGGGGCTTGCCATTGCGGTTGCCAATATTGATGAGGTTGTCGCGCTGATCCGCTCTTCGCCCGATCCGGCAACAGCGCGCACGAGACTGTTAGAAAAAGATTGGCCAGCCAAGGACTTGGCTCCTCTAGTGGCGCTGGTTGCGGATCCGCGCCATACGCTACAAGATAACGACACCTTGAAACTGTCCGAGCAGCAGGCAAAGGCCATATTGGATTTGCGTCTGCAACGTTTGACCGCCCTTGGTCGCGATGAAATAGGCGACGAGTTGCAAGCATTGGCGGCTAAAATATCGGACTATCTGGATATTTTACGCACCCGCGATCGGGTATTGGCGATTATTCGTGCGGAGCTGGGCGAAATCCGCGATATGTTCGCGACCCCGCGCAAAACGCAATTCCTCGATAATGGCTTCGATATGGAAGATGAGGATTTGATCGCCAGAGAAGATATGGTGGTCACCGTCACCCATCAGGGTTATGTAAAGCGCACGCCGCTTTCTACCTATCGGGCGCAACGGCGCGGCGGCAAAGGCCGCGCGGCCATGCGCACCAAAGACGAAGATTTTGTGGCGCAGCTTTTTGTCGCCCACACGCACACACCTTTATTGTTTTTTACCTCAGCGGGTATGGCTTATAAGTTGAAGCTATGGCGGCTACCGGAAGGGGCGCCCACCGCACGAGGCAAAGCCTTTGTCAATATTTTGCCTTTGGCGCAAGGCGAGCGTGTCACCAATATTTTATCTTTGCCAGAAGATGAAAAAGAATGGGCTGATTTAAACGTCATGTTTGCCACGGCTTCTGGTGGGGTGCGTCGCAATCGGCTTTCCGACTTCACCCAAATCAACCGCAATGGCAAGATCGCCATGAAGTTGGATGAGGGAGATGCCATTGTTGGTGTTTCTGTCTGTCGCGAAAATGAAGATATTTTGCTGACCACGGCGAATGCCCAATGTATTCGCTTTCCTGTCACCGATATTCGCGTCTTCTCGGGGCGCACCTCTACCGGGGTGCGGGGCATCAAGCTCGAGACCAATAGTGAGATGGGGCGGGACAAGGTAATTTCCATGACCGCGTTACGGCATATGGATGTTTCCTCGGAAGAGGCACGGGCCTATTTGAAACATATGGCAGCGATGCGGCGGGCCCTGAATGGGCAAGAAGAGGAAGGCGATGGCGTTGAAAATAATAGCGATATGGTTGCTCTGTCGAGCGAGCGCATCGCTGAATTGCAGGCGGCTGAGCAATTTATTTTGACGATTACCGAAAATGGCTATGGCAAGCGCTCTTCTTCCTATGAATATAGGGTTTCAGGCCGCGGGGGCAAAGGTATTATCGCCATTGTTACCAATGCGCGCAATGGTCATGTGGTGGCGTCTTTCCCGGTTGAAGAAGCCGATCAGATCATGGTCGTCACCGATGGTGGTCAGCTTTTGCGTACCTCGGTTGATGAGGTGCGCATTGCCGGGCGCAATACACAAGGCGTGCGCATTCTACGCACCCGAGAGGGTGAGCAGGTGGTGTCAGTTGATCATCTAACGGATGTACAGGATGATGAGGGACCAGAAGAAGGCACGCAACAAGGAGAGAGCGCTTGAACAAAAAAACGGGGCTTTATCCAGGGACCTTCGATCCGCTAACCAATGGCCATATGGACATCATCGCCCGTGCGATAAAACTGGTCGACCATTTGGTTATCGGTGTGGCCATCAATGAAGACAAGGGTCCGCTTTTTTCCATTGATGAAAGAGTGTCGATGGTGAAAGCCGAGGTGGCCTCTATTGCGGCCAAAAGAGGCAAATCCATTGAGGTCAAACCTTTTTCCATTCTGTTGATGAAATTTGCCGAGCAGGAAAAAGCGAATTTCATCATTCGCGGTCTGCGGGCAGTGTCGGATTTTGAATATGAGTTTCAAATGGTCGGTATGAACGCGCAATTGAATGATGAGATTGAGACCGTCTTTT
>JALWRV010000100.1 GCA_027080545.1 Parvularculaceae bacterium | reverse complement strand
GATAAAGCGGCACCCGAGTGGTTTTCCCCGCCCCCGGGGGGGCCTGCAACACCGCACAGCCCTTGGCCCGCAGAGCGGCCAGAAGCTCGGGCAATATCGGGTCTATCGGCAGGGTTCGCGTCATAATTTCCTCAGCTTGACCCTTGATAGCGGATCAAGCCTAAGGAGGACAGACAGAAGTTACGCGAATCTAATCGCCCATTTTATCTTGCGTATGCAGGTCAAAATCACTGGCATCATGGCGCTCGCGTAGCTGGCCCTCTTCTGGCCCCCAAGAGCGGTTCACCATCTTGCCGCGCTGCACCGCAGGGCGCGCCTCAATCTCTTCGGCCCAGCGCACTAGGTGGGTGTAAGAGGCCGCATCAAGAAATTCAGCCGCTTCATACACCACATTCAGCACCACCGCGCCATACCACGGCCAAATCGCCATATCGGCGATGGAATATTCACCACCACACATATAGCGCTTATCCGCGAGGTGTTTGTCCAGCACATCGAGCTGGCGCTTGGCTTCCATTGTAAACCGGTCAATCGGATATTGGTATTTCTCCGGCGCATATTTATAAAAATGCCCAAACCCGCCACCAAGATAGGGCGCACTGCCCATCAGCCAAAACAACCAATTCAAACATTCAGTACGGTTATCAGGGATAAACGCGCCGAATTTCTCGGCCAAATACAGCAGGATTGACCCCGATTCAAATATGCGCTGCCCGTTGGATGAGTCCAACATCGCCGGAATTTTAGAATTCGGATTCAGCTCGACAAACCCACTACCAAACTGATCCCCTTCGCCAATATCAACAAGCCAGGCATCATATTCAGCGTCATACCCGGCTGCCAATAACTCCTCCAACATAATTGTCACCTTCACCCCATTGGGCGTGGCCAATGAGTGCAACTGCAAAGCATGCTTGCCCTGCGGAAGCACCTTTTCATGCGTCGCACCGGATATTGGCCGATTGATGTTTGCAAATTTGCCACCATTTTCGCTATCCCAAACCCACACTTTAGGTGGCATATATTCTTCAACCATTTCACGCTCCTTATCTAGAGCAGATAGCGTATCTCTGTGTTTACAACTTTGCCAAGCAAGAATCTGTGAACAAGGCCGAGTTTACCCTTGCAAGCCAATTTTAAGAACGCTAAGAACGCGCCGGATGCCCCTATAGCTCAGCTGGTAGAGCAACTGATTTGTAATCAGTAGGTCCGCGGTTCGAGTCCGTGTGGGGGCACCATTTCACACCCATTTCTATCGCTTAATGCCTTGTAATACTTGAATAATGTTCAACTATCGTTGATTCGAACATTGGAGGGCAGGTCATTCGGAAGGACATTTAAGTTCCGTTTTGTTATATAAAACGAGGATATTATTACTTTAGTCGAAGAATCCCGTCAGACATACTTCATCACTATAGCTCTGTTAAGGTGGCCTTCCCAACGAAAACAGCCTCCTCAAACTGCTCTACATGGGCATCCAGAACGCCTCGAAAAAATGGACCATGCCGCTGCAAAACTGGAATTTGACACTGTCCCAGCTTTCGATCTATTTTGAGGAAAGGTTAGACGACCTGCTGGACAACTAGGCTAACCCAGTGACACGGAATTCTGAACACCCTCTCGCAAAATTCTTCAAAGACCGTTTTCGGGATACGAACCTAGAGCGGTTTCAGCTCGACGTTCTCGGGGCGCATATATTCGGCGAACACATTGGATGCAATATCGGCTAGCTAAATCCAACACTACTGTTGTTTTTCGAAGATATCGCGTCACCTTACTTTTTTTGTTGTAAACCATATGGTGGTGTTAGCAGGTTTTTTACATGGTGAATTTCGAGGATTGGGGTTGCCATACGACGCACTTATGGATGAGGTAATCCAATAAATAAATCCTTATAGTTGTGATCGCGTTTTGAGGCACACCACTCTTAAACGCAAGTTCCCCATCCCCCCTTGACCCTTCTTAAAACCTCAATCATACCC
>JALWRV010000099.1 GCA_027080545.1 Parvularculaceae bacterium | reverse complement strand
TTTCTACCCTGTGGTACCAAAAGGCAAAGCCCGCATCCGCACGCAAATGTGCGCCGCCCACACACCGGACCAAATTGATCAGGCCGTAGACGCCTTTGCCAAGGCCGGGAAAGAATTAGGGATAATCTAATCATGCAGATGAAAAGTCTCGCCAAGCTCAAACCCCAAGAAGGCATCTGGATGCGCGATCAAGAACGCCCTCAAGCTGGCCCCATGGACGTGCTCATAAAGGTTCACAAAACCGCCATTTGCGGCACGGATGTGCATATCTATAATTGGGATGATTGGGCACAAAAAACCATTCCCTTGGGCATGACCGTCGGCCATGAATTTATGGGCGAGATTGTTGAAATTGGCTCGGAAGTCCACCCGGAACATTTCAAAATGAAATTGGGCGACAAGGTCTCCGCAGAGGGTCATGTGACTTGCGGCTATTGCCGCAATTGCCGCGCAGGCCGTCGCCATTTGTGCCGCAATGCTGTGGGGATTGGGGTCAACCGCACCGGGGCTTTCGCAGAATATATCGCGGTCCCGGCCTTTAATGTCTATAAATTACCAGCCGATATTCCTGCCGAACTCGGCGCCATTTTTGACCCCTTTGGCAATGCCGTCCACACGGCGCTTTCCTATGATCTCGTTGGCGAAGATGTGCTAATCACCGGGGCCGGCCCCATCGGGGCGATGGCCGCAGCAGTGGCCAAATTTGTCGGGGCGCGTCATGTGGTCATTACCGATGTCAATCAATACCGTCTCGACTTGGCAAAAAAACTCGGCGCCACCCGCACGGTCAATGTGGGCCATGAAGACCTGCAACAGGTGATGAGCGATCTTGGCATGCAGGAAGGCTTTGATGTGGGCCTAGAAATGTCCGGGGTTGCCAGCGCTTTCAATCAAATGCTCTCAACCATGAACCATGGGGGCAAAATCGCCATGCTCGGTATCATGCCCAATGGCGCAGGCGCTGAGTGGGATAATGTCATCTTCAAAGGTCTGGAGATTAAAGGCATCTATGGGCGGCGCATGTTCGAGACATGGTATAAGATGGGAGCGCTGCTACAAGCGGGCCTCAATTTGGAGCCGATTATCACCCATCGCTTGTCGGTGGATGATTTCCAACAAGGTTTTGATGCCATGCGACAAGGCCAATCAGGCAAAGTCATCCTTGATTGGACCTCATAGGCCCCCTCACCCCATTTTCCGCACCGCAGCCGTCATGCGCGACACACATAGCAAGCGCCCTTGCTGATCGTAAATTTTTACCTCCCAGACCTGCGTACGCTTGCCCAGATGCAAGGGCTGTGCGCGACCCGTCACCACCCCGTCCCGCACAGCCGCTATGTGATTGGCATTGATCTCCATCCCCACCACAACAAAGCCTTCTGGGGCGGCAAAGCTGCCGGCAAAAGAAGCCAAGGTCTCGGCCAACGCCACCGAAGCGCCCCCATGCAATAGGCCAAAGGGCTGATGGGTGCGGCTGTCCACCGGCATCGTCCCTTCGAGATAATCATCGCCCATCTTCGTGATCTTAATCCCCAAATGCTCAACCAGAGACCCCGCCCCCATCTGGTTGATGGCCGCCACACTCAATTCTTTTTGCCAAATTGACATCTAAACTCCCTTAACCCCACGCCAATAGATCCGCACATCCCGATGAAGTTCCGGCAGTAACAGATAAAGCGCAATAATGTTTGGCACCGCCATGGTGAACAGCATCGAGTCAATAAAATCGATAATTGACCCCAGCTTCAATGCCGCCCCGGTGGCAAGGGCGGCGCATAAGAGCAATTTGAAGCTCACATCCACCATGCGGGTGCGCCCGAATAAAAAGCTTGCCGCCTGCGCCCCATAATGGGCCCAACTCACCAAAGTCGAAAAGGCAAACAAGAGAACCGACACCAAAAGCAAAATCGGAAACCAAGAAAAAGCCGAGGCAAAGGCAGCAGACGTTAATTCAATGCCGACAATTTCCGATTTCGGCACATAGAAATAAGGCTCCGCCACCCCGGTCAACAAAATTACCAGCCCGGTCATGGAACAAACCACAATCGTATCGATGAAAGGCTCCAACAGGGCCACAAACCCTTCGGTCAACGGGTCTTTGGTCTTCACCGCCGCATGGGCAATCGCGGCGGAACCCACCCCTGCCTCGCTGGAATAGGTCGCCCGCTGCACCCCGTTGATCAACGCCCCGATCAGCCCGCCCCCCACAGGGGCCAACCCAAAGGCCGATTGAAAAACCATCGTCACCACCGCGGGAATGGCGCTCATATTCATCAATACAATCACCAACCCTGCCCCCAAATAGAGCAGGCCCATAAAGGGCACCAAAACCCGGGTCACTTTGGCGATGGATTTGATGCCACCTAAGATGACCACCGCCACCAATGACGAAATCACCACTCCAAAAAGCAGTGGCGCCTGAAGACCGGTTACATTGGAAAATTGCGCATAGGCCTGATTGACCTGAAACACGCTGATCGATGCCCCGACCGTGGCAATCGCAAACACAATGGCAAGCCCCTTGCCGAGCCAACCCAAATTCAGGCGCTTGAATACCGCCTCAATATAATACATGGGTCCGCCAAAGACCTTGCCCGTGTCATCGATCTGGCGATATTTTACCGCCAAGGCACATTCGGCAAATTTGCTGCTCATGCCAAAAAAGCCGGCCATGATCATCCAGAACAAAGCCCCTGGTCCCCCCAGTGCCAAAGCCACCGGTACCGACGCTATATTCCCCAGCCCCACCGTGCCCGAAAGCGCCGACGACAAGGCTTCGAAATGAGAAATTTCCCCCGGCTCATGATGGCGTTTTTTACCGGAAAAAACCAAGCTCCAACCATGGCCAAAGCCCCGCAAATTGATAAAACCAAGACGCACCGTCAAAACCAAGGCGGCAACCATCAACCACACCACCACCAAGGGCAAGCTCACCCCCCCAATATCGACAGCATAAAACACCACGCTAGAGAGCGCATCGGAAAATGGCTTGAAGGCGGCGTCGATCTGTTCGGCTGGGGTAATGAGAAAACTCCTCAGGCTTGGCGAAGGACGGGCAAGGGTTGAGGGGCCAAATCTCGTCCTTTTTTCAGGATTATGCCGTTACTTTTCCCTCAAAATCAATCACACCGGCCCCAGCGGTGCGCCCTTGCGGGCTCTCCAGCCAAGCCTCGCAACAGGCTTTTGACAGGGTGCGCACCCGTAAAATATAGGATTGACGCTCGGTTACCGAGATAACCCCACGGGCATCCAATAGATTGAACAAATGTGATGCTTTGATGCACTGATCATAGGCTGGCAATGCATAGGACTTGCCCGCCTTCTTGCCGGCCTCAATAATCGCCAGACAGGCCGCTTCCGCCTGATTAAACTGTTCCAGTAAAACACCAACATCCGCAAGTTCGAAATTATAGCCGGAAAATTCCACCTCTTGCTGGTGAAAGACATCCCCATAACTCATGGCATCGTCGCCCTCAGCCCCATTAAAGTCCAGATCAAAACCATTATCCGTACCCTGAACATACATGGCCAAGCGTTCCAGCCCATAGGTAATTTCGCCTGTCACTGGTTTACAATCAAAACCGCCAACCTGTTGGAAGTAAGTAAATTGCGACACTTCCATACCATCGCACCAGACCTCCCAGCCCAGCCCCCACGCCCCCAAGGTCGGGCTTTCCCAATCATCTTCCACAAAACGAATATCGTGGAGAGTACGATCAATACCGATCCTATCAAGGGAGCCGAGATAAAGCTCTTGAATATTATCCGGGCTTGGCTTGAGCACCACTTGAAACTGATAATAATGCTGAAAGCGGTTGGGGTTGGCCCCATAGCGCCCATCCGTGGGGCGGCGGCAGGGCTGCACATAAGCGGCCTTCCACGGCTTTGGCCCCAGCGAGCGCAACGTAGTCGCTGGATGAAAGGTACCCGCCCCCATTTCCATGTCATAGGGCTGCAAAATCACACAGCCCTGATCAGCCCAATAATCTTGCAGGGCCATGATCAACCCTTGAAAGGAGCGTTTTTTCTTGTCTTCGGAGACATTCTTACTGGTCATGATCACTCTTTTGGTGGTGGCTGTTAGGTGGCCTATTGGGTGGTGTCGAACGATCGCCATGAGGCGCTGGCCGATAAGGCTTGCCGGACGCTAGCCACCTCCCGCTACGGGGTCAAGGCCACTAAAACAGGTTAGCGCAAGCGTAAATGCGGCGCCACATCATCAGCCTTTGGGGTATCCCCCATGCTCAACCCGGTTTCTGATCGCCCAAGGCTAAGCGCCATAATCGCCGCCTTGGCCTGTTTGGCTAGGGCATCATCGGGGGCGTATTTTTCCAAACGGGTGAGCAAACCATAGGCTTGTTCCTCATGGCCCGCCGCCGCCAGACACAAAGAAAACAGCCGATAGCTTTCCAAATCCCAAGCATCTTTTTGCAAAATGGTTTGTGCCGATGTGCAGGCCGCCGGGGTAAGCGCGAGGCCGGTTTCTTGCGAAAGAAACGAAATCGCCTCCTTGTTCATAATCATCCGGACCGCCTGCTTCGGCCCGCCATTATTTTTAGAAAAAGAATCAGCCTGCGCAGCCACGGGCTTGGTCTGTGATAGTTCGGTAACTATTGGTGATCCAAGATCCGTGCGCAGACGCGGCTTGGCGCTCGCAGAACTGTCTGCAGCACTATCTGCAGGCGGGGCTTGTTCTCTAGGGGCGGTGGGAACCGGCTTGGATATGCCAGGCGCAGAAACAGCAGGTTTAGAACCAGCAGGTTGGGGCGCAGATTGGGGTAAGGTGCTGGCCTTGCGCAATCTGATGGGTGGCTTGGCCCCAGAAGCCAGAGCCGGTGTTGGCAAAGCCTGCCCATCGCCACCGGAAACAGACCCGCTAGCCGTCATTCTCAAAGAGGCGTTGCGGGGCGCCTCCTCAGGCCTGTTATGCGGCTTCGGGGTTGGCAAGGGTGGCGGCCCGGCAGCGGCGACGGGCGGTTCGGCCGGGGTCGGCTTAGAGCGCGGTTCCGGTTTTGGCGCAGGCGAGACTGCCGCAGAGGCGCTTGAGGTTACAGCCGCTCCCCTATTTGCCACCGGTTTTAGAAAATCAATACAGATCTGCGCCGCATCCCCACATGTAACAATGGCTACATTGTCCGGCTTGGCGTCCGTCTCCACGGATAAATAGGTGCCGCTGCTATCGGGCCTGAGGCTGAGGGTGCGAATGAACCCACCCCGCTCGCTCAAATCGACCATCATGTCGCTATCAAGCCCGCTCAAATGAAACCCATCCCCCGCAATTTCAGCCCTACAGGGGCCATCGCACACAATCACCAATCGACTGGCCTGATCATTCTCGCCAACCCGTAAATCCACCACCTCGGCCAAATCAGCGCCATCGGCCAACGCTGGGCCAACCCCAGCCCCCCCAACAAGCCAAAGCCCCGTGCCGCCAAAAAGGCTGACCAACAAGAGGCTCAAACGGGTTTTATATTTTTGGGCAAGGCGCATGGGTGAAGGCTGGCTCGAAACGGAAACGAAATCTCATCAGCTAAGCCCTGAATCGGCCCATCGCGTCAAACCGTTCCAGCCTTCGGCCTCCATTAAATCGCGGCAAAAAATGCTCTAAAAAGATATCCTGGGCCCAAATGCCGAAAACCGCCCAGATTTAGACAGTTTATTCTCATCTAGCGCTCTTCGCCATCGAAATAATCGACCTCATCCTCCCGCCGCCCCACAAAAGAAAAACGCAATGCTGAAGAACGCCGCGAGCGTACAGAAAATTTTCCGCTATCGGGAAATTCGCAAACTTCTGTATCGCTGATCGAAGAGACCGCCAAATAACACAAAGGTTCCGCCCCAACATTAACAAGCTGATGGGCAAATTCAGTCCCTCCCGCAGGGCCCCCCAAAACATCCCCCGCTTTGACCGCATAAACCTCATCCCCAAAACGATAAGAGCCAACCCCTGACAAGATCACGAACATCTCGTCTTCCATATGATGCACATGGAAAGGACAAGCGGATTTCCCGGGCGGCACCACCGTATAAACCGCCCCGATTTGTTTCAAACCAAGAGGTTCCGCAACCGGCGCATCTTCCGATGCAAATTTCTTCCCATGGGAAAAGGCGGTGCGTTTCAGACTTTGCAAATGGCGCACCGGATTTAACTTAAGGGCCACAAGCGCTCCTTAAGGCTGCATGGGACAAACGGTAGAGGCAACATATTGGCCGGATTCTTTTTCGTAAAAATGCAAGCCCTGACGGTCCCGCGATACATAGACGCAAAAAGGCTGATCCGCCCCCGGATTATTATAACACAACATATCCCCGCTTACTGACCAGCTGGCAGATGTTTGATCATTTTCATCATTACGTACCTGCCCATTGGCCAAAGTCGTCTCCTTAAAGCGGGTACCATCGGGATAGCAACCGGCATAGGACAAGCCCGACATCTGGCTATAGAGATCCTGACCACGCAACTGATTGCCCTTCATACCCGAAACCGCTGGTCCTTGCGGTTGTGAAGGCGGCACGGGTTGCGATGGGCCTGCACTCATATCCATGGGACAAACGGTCGAGGCAATATAAGCACCGTTCTCTTTCAAATAAAAATGCAGCCCGCGATTATCCTCATAGGTCAAGACGCAAGTTTGCTGGTTATTTTGATCAAAACACAAACTATCCCCAGAGACATTCCAATTGCCAACAATCGAACCGCCACCAGCATCATCACGCAAGCGCCCATCGCTAAGGGTGGTTTCAGCAAAGGTCGAACCGTCCGGGTAGCACCCATTATAAGAGAGCCCGGACATGCGCCCATAAAGCGCCTTACCCGTTAGCTGGCGCCCTTTTGGTGTTGGGGCTGGGGTTGATGGCTGTTGCGACGGCATTTGCGCCCCACCCCCCGAGCTTGGCGGCACCGCTGGTGCATCATCCCGGAACACTGGGTCAGATTGCGGCCCACTGGCACAGGAGGCCAGCACCAACATTGAAGCGGACACAATAACGACAATATAGATCATTTTCTGTTTCATGGAATTTGGCTCTCCTCACATCAACCAAATGCCATCATAGGCAAAAAAGGCCTTGGAGGCGAATCAAGGCCCCGCCCATCCCTCAATAGAGGCAAAATCAGCCTTCCCGGCGGCGCCAAATCACTAGAGGTCCGTCGCGATAGACCACTTCATAGGGGACATAGAGATCAGGCGCACGGGCACTTATTTCAGCATTCAGCCATTGGCAAACTCTGGCTTCGCATTGGAAAATAAGGTCCGGCTTTTGTTCCCGAATAAGCCGTAAGGTGCGCTCAATCTCGGCTTCAAAATAGGATTGATAAAGCGCCAATTTTTCCGGGTCATGGGCCCGCCCCATCGCCACGCGGGCATAGCGCGCAGCCCATTGCGAGTGAATACGATCAATCCATTTGGCCCGCACCTGTCTTGCCGCCGGAAAACCAGTGGCAATAATCGGCGAGACCGCCATTGCCGTTGGATATTCCAGCCCATCGGCCCAGCGATAATCTTTTATAACAAGGTGATGGTCATTAAACTTCAGGGTCAACTTAATCGCCCCAAAGATGACCAGCCCCCCCATAAGCAAAGCCGACACGATAGGCAATATGTAGCCCGACATATGGCCCCACATGCCACCCGATCCTGACCCATGAAGCTTCGGCCCGCCCATTGATTGGCGCAATTTCAGCGCATATTGAATAGTCGCCAAAGTCAACGCCAAGAAGCCATAAAAAGCCGCCGGCAAAATATGATAATTAAAATATTTCCCCTGCAATAAATAAACCAGCAAATAAGCCCCAGACATCAAAGATAAAAGAAAAACCACGCACCGCCCAGGCCCCTTTGGGGCCCAGATCAGCGTTGCAATGATCCCCACCAACGGATAGAGCGCAACCGTCTTGACTAAAACCAACAAGATATGAACCAACAGACCACCACTGGTGCCCGCCCCGGCCCGCACCGGCACATAAATGTCACGCATCAAGGCAGTCACCCCCCCAAGATAGTTGGGATAGGCCATCAAGCTAAGCAGGGTCACCATGACTGCCACAATCCCAGACCAGATCAACCCACTTGAATAAAGGGCGCGAA
>JALWRV010000098.1 GCA_027080545.1 Parvularculaceae bacterium | reverse complement strand
ATGTCAAAATCGCCGACAAGCAGCAATTACTGGAACTGACCAATCAGGCAGAACGTCTCGAGGCCGTATTCTCGATGATGGAAGGGGAAATGTCGGTCCTGCATGTTGAGAAAAAAATTCGCAACCGGGTCAAACGCCAGATGGAGAAAACCCAACGCGAATATTATCTCAATGAACAGATGAAGGCGATCCAAAAAGAGTTGGGTGAGGGCGAAGAAGGCAAGAGCGAAATCGACGAAATTGCCGAGCGTATAGAAAAAACCAAGCTCAGCAAAGAAGCCAAGGCCAAGGCCGAAAGCGAATTAAAAAAATTACGGCAAATGTCGCCCATGTCGGCGGAATCAACCGTGGTGCGCAACTATCTTGATTGGTTGCTGAGCCTGCCTTGGGGTAAAAAATCGAAAATCAAAATCGATCTCGACAAGGCCGAAACCATTCTTGATGCGGACCATTATGGGCTGGAGAAAGTCAAGGAACGGATTTTGGAATATTTAGCGGTGCAAAAGCGCACCAACAAGCTGAAAGGCCCCATTCTTTGTCTAGTGGGCCCTCCCGGCGTGGGTAAAACCTCTCTGGGTAAATCTATTGCCAAGGCCACGGGGCGTGCGTTTGTGCGCATGTCATTAGGGGGGGTGCGTGATGAGTCGGAAATTCGCGGTCACCGCCGTACCTATATTGGTTCCATGCCCGGCAAGATAATTCAGTCCATGAAAAAGGCGAAAAAGACCAATCCTTTATTCTTGCTGGACGAGATAGACAAGATGGGGCGGGATTTCAGGGGCGATCCCGCATCGGCCTTGCTCGAGGTACTGGACCCGGAACAAAATGCCACTTTTGCGGATCATTATCTGGAAGTGGATTATAATTTGTCCGATGTGATGTTTATCACCACGGCCAATTCCCTAGACATGCCACAGCCTTTGCTGGATCGGATGGAGATCATTCGCATTGCAGGTTATACGGAAGATGAAAAAGTGCAAATAGCGCGTCGGCACCTGATCCCCAAACAGCTCGAAAATCATGGGCTCAAGAAGGATGAGTGGGAAATTTCCGATGCTGGCCTGTTGGCGCTCATTCAATATTACACCCGCGAAGCAGGGGTGCGGACCCTGGAGCGCGAATTGGCGCGGCTCATTCGCAAGGCGGTGCGCGAACTGGAATTGGGCACAGTCAAGAATGTGAAGGTTACGCCGGAAAATCTCGACGATTATGCGGGCGTGAAAAAATTCCGCCATGGCGAGATTGATGGCGATGATTTGGTCGGTGTCGTAACCGGTCTGGCATGGACCTCGGTCGGTGGTGATATTTTGAAAATCGAAGCCGTGCGGATGCCCGGTAAGGGGCGTATGACGCCGACGGGTAATCTTAAAGAGGTGATGAAGGAATCGGTCTCAGCAGCGGCCTCCTATGTGCGGTCCCGGGCACCGGATTTTGGTGTGCGGCCTCCGGTTTTCGATGCCACCGATATTCATATTCACGTGCCGGAAGGGGCGACCCCGAAAGATGGTCCCTCCGCTGGGGTGGCCATGGCCACCGCGATCGTGTCGGTTCTTACGGGTATTCCGGTGCGTCGGGATGTAGCCATGACCGGAGAAATTTCCCTGCGCGGGCGGGTGCTGGCGATTGGGGGCTTGAAAGAAAAGCTCTATGCCGCGCTTCGGGCTGGTACCAAAACCGTCCTGATCCCCGAGGAAAACGAGAAAGATCTCGCCGATATCCCCGATAATGTGAAGGGTAATCTGGAGATCATATCGGTGAAAACCGTCGATGATGTTTTGGCCTTGGCCCTAACCGAGCCTATCTCACCGGTGGAGTGGAGCCTTGAAGATGCCGCCGCCCTCGCAGCGCGCCATTCTGGAGAAGCGGATCCGTCGAAGCTTGTCACCCATTAGTAAAATGCTTAAAACCAGCAATGGTGGCCCGATTGATGGATGCACAGGGCAGGAGTAGCGCGAATATGACCATTTCCACCCGCCCGGCTATTGGCAAGGATGAGGC
>JALWRV010000097.1 GCA_027080545.1 Parvularculaceae bacterium | reverse complement strand
TCGGCTGTTTTTTCCGGGGTTGCAGATTTGCGCAAAACTTTTGACGAGGCGGAACAATGGCGTGCGGCGGGCAAGCAAATGTTGCTGTTCGTTGATGAAATTCACCGCTTTAATCGCTCCCAGCAGGACGGGTTTTTGCCGCATATGGAAAGCGGCTTGATTGTGCTGGTGGGGGCGACAACGCAAAACCCGTCTTTTGAATTAAACGCTGCGCTTTTGTCGCGAGCCCAAGTACTGGTGTTGAAGCGACTAGACGCGAGCGCTCTGGAGGGTCTGCTCATTCGCGCTGAGAACCATTTGGGGCCATTAAACCTTACCGATGAGGGACGCCAACAATTGATCCACATGGCCGATGGTGATGGGCGGTTTTTGTTGACCATGGCCGAAACACTTTTTGCAGAAACCCCGTCCGCGCCGCTTGGGGCAAAGGCGGTGGCCGGCTTGTTACAACAACGAGCCCCCATCTATGATAAGGGTGAAGAGGCCCATTATAATCTTATTTCTGCTCTCCATAAGGCGGTGCGGGGGTCTGATGTGGATGCAGCGCTTTATTGGCTTGCCCGCATGTTGGCGGGAGGTGAAGAGCCTTTATTTATCGCCCGGCGGCTGGTGCGTATGGCCAGTGAGGATATTGGTTTGGCGGACCCCCAAGCGCTTAGCCAAGCATTGGCAGGCCAGCAGGCTTTTCAATTTTTAGGCTCTCCGGAAGGTGAGTTGGCGCTGGCTCAGGTGACGGCCTATCTGGCTACGGCCCCCAAATCCAATGCGCTCTATCGCGGGTTTGGAGAAGCGGTGGCGGCCGCAAAGAAATCGGGTTCCCTGCCACCGCCGCCGCATGCGGTCAATGCGCCCACCGATATGATGAAGGAACAAGGTTATGGGCAGGGTTATATTTATGACCATGATTGTCCAGATGGATTTGCCGGGCTTGATTATTTTCCCGAGGGGCAAAGGCGCCAACAATTTTATCGCCCCGTGGAGCGCGGTTTCGAGCGCGAGATTGCCAAACGGCTCGCCTATTGGCAGGCACGACGAAAGAGCGAATAAAGGCTAAAATCGAGATGAGGGCGAGAAGATGAGCGATATGATGACGCAAATAATTGCCGTGGCTACAGGGGGAGCGCTGGGGGCAAGTTTGCGGTATGGGGTGATGGTGGCCATGGGGCGTCTTTTTGGCGTGCTGTTTCCTTGGGGCACAATCGCGGTCAATATTATCGGCTCTCTAGGGCTTGGCTTTGTGATTTCATGGTTTGCGGTCAAATATACGCCACCGGACTGGTTGCGCTTATTTCTGGTCGTGGGGCTGGCGGGAGGGTTTACCACTTTTTCTACTTTCGCTCTTGATCTCGTGACCCTGTGGGAACGCAAACAAGCCTTAACCAGTGGTGCCTATTTGATTGGCTCGGTGGTGCTGTCGCTTATCGCCTTGATGGTGGGGATGTGGCTAGGACGGAGCAGCGTATGAGCCAAGTACAACATGTTCTGGTTCTCGAGGCGGATGACGGATTGCGACTTGATCGTTGGTTTCGCAAAAATTTTCCGCAAGTGCGCCATGGGGCCTTGGAGAAATATTTACGCAAAGGGCAGGTGCGAGTTGATGGTGGGCGCGTCAAGGCGAGCCATCGTGTTGCCAGCGGCCAAACGGTGCGCATTCCGCCCATAGATGAAACCCAAATGGCCCCGCCAGCCGTAAAAGAGAAAATTCTCTCAGATCGCGACAAGGATTTTGTTCGGGGATTGGTTTTGTATGAAGATGATGGGTTATTGGTGCTAAACAAACCGTTTGGTTTGGCGGTGCAGGGGGGAACCAATACGAAACGCCATATTGATGGTCTGCTTGGTGCCTTTGGTAGGGGGGATGCGCGGCCACG
This sequence comes from Parvularculaceae bacterium, assembly GCA_027080545.1. Lineage (GTDB taxonomy): Bacteria > Pseudomonadota > Alphaproteobacteria > Caulobacterales > Parvularculaceae > S012-90. The sequence goes on along the minus strand of JALWRV010000097.1, from coordinate 127 downwards.
TTTGGTGCATCGGCTTGATCGCGATACGGGTGGGTTGTTGGTGTTGGCTAAAAGTCGCAAAAGTGCCAAGGCGTTGGGAGAATTTTTCCAGCGCCATCAGGTTGATAAAACCTATTGGGCGCTGGTG
>JALWRV010000096.1 GCA_027080545.1 Parvularculaceae bacterium | reverse complement strand
CCCGGGCCTTACCTCGAGGGTCGAATAATCTTTCCATTCATCAGGATAGCCGATTTTGGTGGTAAAGCCTGCCAGTTTGGCGCGGGCTTCTTCTTTGGTTTCGTCACTCATCCATTGATTGGCCTCGAGACGCACGAGAAAGGCTTTTTTCAAATTGGCGACCAGATCATCCATTTTTTCTTTGGATTCAGGGGGGAAATATTTCTCCACATAGACCTGTCCAACGGCTTCGCCTAGCGCGCCATTGACCGCAGAAACACCACGTTTCCAGCGTTTGCGCTGTTCTGGCTGGCCGGAAAGAGCTTTGCCGTAAAAGGCAAAATCAGCCTCGTCGACGGCGCTTGGCAGCACCGCTGAATAGGCCGCGAGATAATGGACTTTGAGATAGTCTTTCCACACATCAACCGGGGTATCGCGGAAAATTTTGGCGAGACCTTGAATGGCGCTGTCTTCACGCACCACAAAAGCTTTTTCCTGCCCCAGCCCCATCTGCTCCATCATCATTGCCCATGGAAATTCTGGGGCGTAGGTGGCAAGCTCGTCCAAGGTGAAGAGATTATAGGTCAAATCCCGCTGGCGTCGTTTTTTCGGTTCCCAATGGACGGTCGCCATTTTTTCTTCCAACGCATAGATGGCGTTGGCGCGGTCTTCAACTGCGTCTTTGGCCCCGGCCAAGGACAGCATGGTGGTGAGAAACTCTTTATAGGCCCGCTGCTTGTCAGCAAATTTTTCTTGCAAATAGAAATCGCGGTTGGGCATGCCGAGACCGGATTGTGTGATGAAGAAAATATATTGATCTGGGTTTTTGCTATCCACATCGACCCAACCGGCGATGGGGGACTCTGATGCGATATCCACATTGGCAAACAGGGAAGCCACGTCTTCGTGGGTTTCAATGGCGTCAATTACCGCCATGTCGTCTTTGGTAACGTCCATCCCCTTCGCGTTAATGGCATCTACATCGACGAAGCTGGCATAGAAATCGCCGATTTTTTGTTCGGTCGTGCCGGGGGCTGCTTTTTTTGCGGCCGCTTCTTGGATGATTTCTTTTACCTGTGCTTCCGAGCGTTCATAGAGAACCGTGAAGGAGCCATAATTGGTAAAGTCGGCAGGGATTTCGAATGTTTCCAGCCATTTGCCATTCACATATTTGAAGAAATTGTCGCCCGGGGCGATGGATGGTTGCATATCGTCCAGATTGATGCCGAAATCGCCCAATTCCGGTTTATGGTTTGCGACTTGTTGTTCGGTTGTTGTTTCATCTTCTGCTGGAGATGAGGATTGTTGTTGGTTGCCGCAGGCAGCTAAGGCCAAAAGAGCAGCCCCTGTTAAAAGAATTTTGCGCATGGTTTTCCTCTTGGGATATGATTGGTAAAAAAACCGGGACCCCTCGCCGGTAAGCCAAAAGGGTAGCAGAACCATTATGGGTCTGCCGCCCCCGGCTTCGGGCTCCTTCATGCCAGATTTAGCTGGAGCTTGCCATGACAAATCTGTTAGATTCAGCCTTACGCTCGGCCTTTTGCCCCCAATTTACAGGAGACTAAACCCTGTCCCAAAATTTTTCCTTGCCTCCGACCCCCTTATTTGGCGATCCGCTCGCCCCTTGCCACCCTTCGCAGGCGGCTCTGGACCTATTGGCGTTGCGCCGCTCAGCTACGGCAGCGCAGTTGCAAGAGCCGGGGCCAGATCTAGCGGCGTTGCGGGCAATTTTGACCATCGGGGCGCGGGTGCCAGATCATCGCCGGATTATGCCCTTGCGCTTCATCGTCTTTGCTGGAGCTGCCCGGGCAAAGATAGACGCCAAATTGGGTGAGATTTTTGCCCGTCAAAATGCTGATGCGGATGAGGGGACCCTTAATATTGAAGCCAGCCGGTTCCAAACAGTGCCGGTGACCATTGCGGTGGTCTCGAAGGTGGAAAAAAACCACAAGACCCCCGAATGGGAGCAGGTGATGACCGCCGGGGCGGCCTGTCAGAATATTTTATTGGCTGCCAATGCCATG
>JALWRV010000095.1 GCA_027080545.1 Parvularculaceae bacterium | reverse complement strand
CTGGGTTGTTTGTCACGGCTGTCTTCTACTGTGTGTGTCGGTTTTCACGCATGACAGGATGAGAATGGGTCGCTGTCATCCTCTGCTTCATCGGTAAAATCTTCAGCCACAGAGCTGAGAAGGTGCGGGGTGGCAGCGCTGGCCCCGGTGGTGAGGCTTATCTCCACATGGTCTTCGGGTAATTCATCGATAAAACGAGAGGGCAGGGCATTTTGCCAGCGTCCATAGACCTGTCGATTGGCCGCAAAGGAAATATGGCATTGTTCCCGCGCCCGGGTGATGCCCACATAGGCGAGGCGGCGCTCTTCTTCGAGCCCCTCGGCGCCACTTTCATCAAGGGCGCGTTGAGAAGGAAAGAGACCGTCTTCCCAGCCGGGGAGAAACACGATGGGAAATTCTAATCCCTTAGCCGCATGTAGGGTCATCAGGCTGACCAGACCGTCGCCGCTATCCTGATTGATCTCTGACACCAGCGCCACATGATCCAGCCAAGCGGGCAGGGTGTCGAACTCGCTAGCGGCTTGTACCAGCTCTTTGAGGTTTTCCAACTTGCCGGGGGCGGTAGGATTTTTAGAATTTTTCCAATAATCGCTATAGCCACTATCATCGAGCACCAGTGCTGCCAAATCAGATGGGGGCAGGTTTTTGGCTTGGTCGCGCCAATGGCTGAGTTGGGTCAAAAACAGGCTGAGACCGGTGCGGGCCTTGCCCTTGATTTCTTGAGCTTCGAGCAAGCGGGCGGTGGCTTCGCACAGGCTTACCCCCCATTTTCTGGCGGCGATATTGATGTTTTGCAAACCCTTGTCGCCCAATCCCCGACGCGGCTTGTTGATGATGCGGGCGAAGGAGAGATCATCATCGAAGTTGCGCACCAGCCGTAGGTAAGACAGGGCGTCGCGGGTTTCTTCGCGTTCATAAAAGCGTGGCCCACCAATGACCTGATAGGCGATGCCGGTAAGATTAAAGCGATCCTCAAAGGCGCGCATTTGGGCGGCGGTGCGCACCAGCACGGCCATATCCGAGAGTGCGTGTTTTTTGGCTTGGGCCGCTTCTATCTCATCGGTGACCAGACGGGCTTCTTCTTCCGCATCCCAGACCCCGGATAGGCGTACCTTTTGATCTTCTTCGCGGGCTGTCCACAGGGTTTTGCCGAGGCGGTTCTTGTTAGCCTTAATCAGGGTAGAGGCGGTGGCGAGGATTGCCGGGGTGGAGCGGTAATTCTGTTCCAGCCTTATGGTTTTGGCGCCGGGAAAGTCTTTTTCAAAGCGCAGAATATTACCCACTTCAGCGCCGCGCCAGCCATAAATCGATTGGTCATCATCGCCGACCACGCAGATATTTTTGTTTTTTTGTGCCAAGAGACGCAACCACAAATATTGCGCCACATTGGTGTCTTGATATTCATCCACCAACATATAGCGGAACTGGTTTTGATATTTTGCCACTATATCGGGATGTTTTTGGAAGAGGGTGATATTGTGCAGGAGCAAATCGCCAAAATCGGCGGCATTTAATTCGATTAGACGTTTTTGATATTGGCCATAGAGGTCAATGGCTTTGCCATCGGCGAAGCGATCTTCTTCTTTTGCCGGTACCTGTCCCGGGGTGAGGCCGCGATTTTTCCAACTGTCGATCACCCCGGCTAAATGGCGGGGGGGCCATCTTTTTTCATCCACATTGCTGGCGCGTATGAGGTCTCGACACAGCCTTATCTGGTCATCACTGTCGATGATGGTGAAGGTCGATTTCAGATCCACCAATTCAGCATGACGGCGCAAAATCTGGGCGGCAATAGAATGGAAAGTCCCCATCCAGCGCATGCCTTCGACCGCATCGCCAATAAGGCTGCCGACCCGCTCTTTCATTTCGCGGGCGGCCTTGTTGGTGAAGGTTACCGCCAACACCTGCCACGGGGCGGCGGCGCGCAAGCTGAGAATATGGGCGAGGCGGGCGGTGAGCGCACGGGTTTTGCCTGTGCCGGCCCCGGCCAGCATTAATACCGGCCCGTCAATGGTCAACACTGCCTCGCGTTGAGGGGGGTTTAAGCCTTGGAGATAGGGGGCGTTCTCATCCACCGGGGTGCGTAAGGCTTGTTGGGCGCGCTCGGATAAAGAGAGCTGTTTAGGGGTGGAAGAGGGCATAATGGCTCGGTTTGGCGTATCTGAGGGGACGAATGGGGGTGAAACATCTAGAGAACATATAGCGGATTCAGGGGTGATTGCCACCATCAAATGAGGCCGCGTTGGGCGTGGTAATTATGGCAGAATTTGCTAGGCTGGGGGGGACTGAGGACGGGGTCATTATCTCATAGGCTGGGAGGGATTATCATGGCTACTATCAATATTGTTCAAACGGTGACGGACAGTGTGGGGTTTGGGTTCAAGCGCATGGGGCTGACCCTGAAATTGTTCTGGTTGCCCATACTAATCTTTGCGGCACTGTTTGTGGCGCTGTTTGCTGGCAGTGCTGAGCTTATTATCTCTTTGGAAAATGAGAGCGATCCATCGCCTGAGCAGATGACGCAGCTTTTTGGGGTGATGGGGCAGTTCTATGGCACACTAATTCTTGGCTCTTTGGTATTTTTACCGGGATGGGTGATGTTGAACCGGGTGGCAGCGGGAGAACAGGCCCCCGGCGGTATTGCTTATTTTGCGGTTGGGGCTCGCGAATGGCGGACGCTAGGGGCGATCATCCTCTATATGATCATTTCCAGTCTCGTGTTCTTTTTTGCCTTTGTCCCCGGTATTCTAGTCATTTTTGGCTCCATTCTTTCCGGCCTGTCTTTGGATGTGATTAGCGACTCCGATGCGTTGGCTGTGGCCATGGATCGCATGTTTGAAAATGGTGATGTCAGCGAGGGGGCAATCTTAATCGGGGTATTGTTATTTTTGGTGGCGATTTTATTTGCCATTTGGTTTTCTATCCGCTCGTCCATTTTTGTGCCGGCGACCGCGATTGATAACCGGATTGATTTTTTCAAAGTCTTTGGGGAAACCAAAGGCAATTTTTGGAAAATATTTTTTGGCTTTATTCTCTTAGGTCTTATCCAAACCGCTATTCAATATGGATTGATGTTTGTCGCCATGATCCCGATGATGGCGGGTGGCGTGATGATGGGGTCAATGATGCAAGGGGATTTTGATCCCAACGCTTTATCTGGTGGGGAAATTGCCGGGATGGTTTTATTGTGCGCAATCATGCTAATCCTGATTCTGGCCTATATATTGTTCTCAGTCGCTTCTAGTGTTGCCTATCCGGCGAAGATTCACGTTAGGCTCTCGAGCCAAAGTGACTGAGCAAGAATATGTGCCTTCAAGAATACGCGCCCTAATGAATGGAGCCTTATGACCAAGCTGAAAATTTCCCCCACCGTGACCGAAGCGATTCAATTTGGGTTTTCGCATATTTTAGCTGTTGCCAGGGTGGGGTGGATTCCCTTCTTGCTGATGTTGGCGACCTATGGGGGCGGGATGTATTTTTTCCTGATGGGGCAGGGATTGGATCCGGCGGCTGTGGACTGGCAAGATGAAACAGCCATTGAGCTTTTTACGGCTCAGATGGAAGTGGCCTTAAACCAAACATGGGGAGGGTTAGGGGTGCAAATGGCGATTACCATCGCCATCGCGTTCTTTTTTGCGCCGCTCTATGTGGCCTTGTTTCGCTATGCCATTGATGATGTGCCTTTGCCACGGGCCATTGCCCATTTTACCTATGGTTCTAGGGCGTTTACTTTCGCCAAAGGCTCTGTGGCGCTGACCCTGTTAGGGTTTGTTTTTTCTGTCCTCGTCTTTTTCATGGAGCGCTATATCCCGGAAGATAGCCCTCTTATCATACTGATGGTTTTGGTGATGCTGGTGCTGTGGGTGCTGTTTTTTTGGGTCATGATGCGCCTTGCCACTTTTTTCCCGACAATGGCTGTGGAAAATCATCTTGATTGGCGGCGCGCTTTTCGCATGACCAAAGGAAATTTTTGGCGCGTGGTGGCGGTGATGTTGCTTATGGCTTTGTTGATGGCAGCGATTGCGATTGGCATATTGTTGGCGCTTCTGATTGGCGTTGTCATTCTCGCCATCGCGATTTCTTTTCTGCCAACCCAAATCGGGCTGGGGCTGCTTATCCTAGTTGGGATGGCGTTCTATATTCTGTTTATGAGTTTTTACTTTGGCGCCACCGTTGGTCTATCGGCCGGCATATATGGACAGTTGCGGGGCAATGCCGATTGATCACAGCGCCACTTTGGCGCAAATCATTCAGCTTTCCGTGGCCCCGGTGTTTTTGCTGGTGGCGATATTTTCTTTCTTGAATGTGCTGACACAGCGTTTGGCGCGGGTGATTGATCGGGCGCGAGAAATCGAGATGGGATTAGCGGCCGCAAGCTCTGATCAACAGCGAGCCGATGGTTTGGCCGAGTTGCAGGCCCAAGGGCGCCGTATGAGCTTTGCCAACTGGGCGATCAATTTGTCTGCGCTGGCGGCTTTATTGGTCGCGCTCGAGGTGGCTGCCCTATTTTTAGGGGGGATTTTTTCGCTGCGCATCGCCTGGGGAGAGGCCTTGCTGTTTGTGTTGGCGATGATTGCCATGATCGGGGCGCTTTTTAGCTTTCTGTTCGAGGTTTCTATCGCCACGGGTATTATCAGGGTACGCACCATCACCGCCCCAGATAAAGCGCCCAAAGCGGGCGAGCCTTCCGACTGAACAGGCCTAGCGAACAATATGCCTATCGAACAATGATGCTATCGAACAATGGTGATTTTTTCTGCGGCGCGGGTAATCGCCGTATAGAGCCAGCGGGTGCGGTGCTCTCGAAACGCATAGGATTCATCAAACAGGACAATATCATCCCATTGCGAGCCTTGGGCTTTGTGAACCGTGAGGGCATAGCCGAAGTCAAACGCATCGGAATTGCGTTTTTTAGTCCACGGCAAACTGTCAGCGGTGCCTTCAAAAAATTCCGGCAGGATTTGCACCCGGGTTGTGGTTTTGGAAAGGCCGTCCTCGGCAGCGATATCAAGGCGTAACATGCCGCGTCTTCGTCCTTGTCGCGCGCGCACCGTCCAGAGGCCCCCATTGAGGAGGCCTTTTTTGCGATTATTGCGCAGGCACACCAGCCGCTCGCCGACCCATGGTTCATATCCATCATAACCAAGCAGGGTGCGGATGCGTTGATTATAAAGGTGGCGGGTGCGATTGGTGCCAACCAAGACCTGATCGGCAGCCAAGATCTGTTCGGAATCGATTTCATGGCGCGAAATGATCCGGCTTTGGCCAAAAGTTCCATAATCCGGTATGGTGCCTTCGCGTACCTGCATGGACAGGGCAATGATCGGATTGTCGGCGGCTTGGCGATGCACTTGTGTGAGCATAAAATCGGGTTCGCCTTCGGTAAAAAACCCGCCCCCTTTGACCGGGGGTAATTGCGCCGGATCCCCCAATACTAATACCGGGGTGCCAAAAGATAAAAGATCGCGGCCAAGCTCTTCGTCCACCATGGAACATTCATCAATGATGATCAGCGCCGCATCGGCGGCCGGGGCATCCCGGCGCAGGGTAAAGAGCAGTTCGCCGTCTTCTTCCGTTTCATCTGGTTGGGCCGGGCGATAGATTAGCGAGTGGATGGTGCTGGCCCCATGGCAGCCCTTTTCGCGCATGACATGAGCCGCCTTACCGGTAAAGGCACCAAAGAGGACCGTGTCATCCACATGGGCACCAATATGTCGGGCGAGGGTGGTTTTGCCCGTGCCCGCATAGCCGAACAGTTTGAAACATTGTTCGCTGCCTGATTTTAGCCAGCGATTGACCGCCTTTAAGGCCGCATCCTGTTGGCTTGACCACCCCGTTTGCATCAATCAAGCTCAATCCAGATAGGCACATGATCGGAGGGTTTGACCGACTGGTCTCCATGCATGGGATCGCGGGTGAATTTGTCGACACCGATTGATTTGAGTCGGTCCGTGGCTTGCGGGCTGAGTAGGTGGTGGTCAATGCGCAGCCCATGATCTTTTTGCCACGCCCCGCGCATATAGTCCCAAAATGTGTAGATCACCCCGTCTTCATAAACGCGCAATGCATCGGTCAGGCCCAGATGCACCAGTTCAAAAAAAGCATCGCGGGTTTCAAGGCGGAATAGAGCATCATCATGCCAGCGTTCCGGGGCATAGACATCTTCCGGTTGGGGAATGACGTTAAAGTCGCCAGCCAGAACGAAGGCTTCTTCTTGGGCGAGCAAATTTTGTGTATGGGCGGTGAGCGCTTTCATCCAGGACAATTTATATTCATATTTTGGTCCTAGGGCGGGATTGCCATTGGGCAGATAAAGCCCGCCAAGGCGAAAAGGGGCGCTCTCATCAGGCATGATGAGCGCTTCGATATAGCGCGATTGTTCGTCTTCAAAGTTGGGTAGGCCGCGTAGGACATCTTCGACGGGAAAGCGCGACAAGAGTGCCACCCCATTATAGGTTTTCTGACCAAAGCTTTCTATATTGAAGCCACGCTCTTCAAACGGGGCGCGGGGAAATTTTTCATCCACGCATTTTAATTCCTGCAGCACACAAACATCCGGCTTGGCATGGTCGAACCATTCCAGCACTCTTGGCAGGCGGGCATTGATGGAGTTTACATTCCAAGAGGCAATTTTCATGTTATTTGTCCTGACCCTTTCATTGCCAGCTTAGAGCCAGTCGGTCGTAAGGAGCAATAAGGGTTGGCAAGTTCACAAAATCAAAATTCAGGACTAAATGGAAAAGCTGGTGCCGCAGCCGCAGCCGGCGGTGGCCATGGGATTGTTGATTTTGAAAGACGCCCCGATCAGTTCGTCGGAAAAATCAATTTCCGCCCCTTCCATATATTGTGCCGAAATCGGATCGACCAGAACGGTTGCGCCCAGCTTTGAGAGCACAATATCATCTGCCGCCTTTTCGGTGACGATTTGAAAATCATATTGGAAGCCCGAGCAGCCGCCGCCATTGACCGCGACCCGTAACATGGCTCCGTCTGCCTCGTCGCGCATGATTTCGGCAATGCGTTGGGCGGCACGGTCAGAAAGGGTGATGATGGTCTGCGGGTTGTTTTCCATAGGTCTAAAATAGGGGGTGCGGGCCTGTTTGCAAAGAGAGGGGGTGATCTTTTTTAAGACTTGGTCCCTATTTGCGGGCTTTCTCAGGGCCAAAACAGGTGTAAGGATGGCTTACCTTATAATTCGCCACAATGGTCTTGCTCCCACAATGGTTTTGCTCCCATGTCAATCATCCCTTTTCCCGCGCCTTTAGCCCCCTATGCCACCAAAGCGGTGGAGACCAGAGGGCGGCTCTATGAGGAACCGGAAAGCGCCACCCGCACCCCGTTTCAGCGGGACCGAGATCGGGTGATCCATGCCATTGCCTTTCGTCGTTTGAAACACAAGACGCAAGTTTTTGTCTATCATCAGGGGGATCATTATCGCACCCGGCTTACCCATTCGCTGGAAGTGGCGCAAATATCCCGAACCATGGCACGGGTGTTGGCATTGGATGAAGACCTCGCCGAATGTCTGGCACTGGCCCATGATATTGGTCACCCGCCCTTTGGTCATACGGGTGAGGATGTGTTGCAAGAGTGTATGGCGAACTATCAAGGCTTTGATCACAATGCCCATACGCTGCGGCTCTTAACCCGTTTGGAGCGCCGTCATGCGGCTTTTCATGGGCTCAATCTTAGCTGGGAAACGCTGGATGGGGTGGTCAAGCATAACGGGCCGCTGACCGGGCCATTGGCTTTCAAAATGGCAACCATGGCGGGTAAGACCTTGTCGCCCTTGCCGGAGGCTATTGCTGATTATAATCAGCGCCATGATCTTGATCTTGGGCGGTTTTCGTCTTTGGAAGCGCAGATCGCGGCTTTGGCTGACGATATTGCCTATAATAATCACGATGTGGATGATGGTTTGCGGGCGGGGTTGTTTTCACTGGAAGAGGCGTTGAATGTGCCTTTGGTGGGAGCCGTGATTAGCGCCACGAGAGCGCGATTTGCGGCAGCCCCGGATGATTTGCTGATTGCGGAGGCGGTATCGGCGATGATTGGCGAAATGGTTGCCGATGTGCTGGCCGAAACCAAACGGCGATTGGCCGCCCTTGATCCGCACTCGGCGGAGGATATTCGAGCCGCAGATAGGCC
>JALWRV010000094.1 GCA_027080545.1 Parvularculaceae bacterium | reverse complement strand
TGTATGGGTCATGTGCACCAATTCGGCTTCGTCGCTCGCCGCCATTAAAATCATATTGGGCAGGCAACCCAGAAAAGAAACATCGAACGCCCCCGCATGGGTTGGCCCATCAGCGCCCACTAGCCCCGCGCGATCAAGCGCAAAACGCACGGGCAGTTTTTGCAGATCCACATCATGGACAACCGAGTCATAAGCGCGCTGCAAAAATGTCGAATAGATCGCTGCAAAAGGTTTCAAGCCTTCCGCCGCCATACCCGCCGCAAAGGTCACCGCATGTTGCTCAGCAATCCCCACATCAAAACATCTGTCCGGGAAGGCTTCCATAAATTTATCCAGCCCAGTGCCCGATGGCATCGCCGCCGTAACGCCGATAATTTTTGGGTCAGCTTCAGCCTCGCGCACCAATTGATTAGCAAAGACGGAGGTATAGCTTGGCGCATTGGCCTTGCCTTTATGTTGTTTGCCGGAGATGACATCAAATTTTGCCACCCCGTGATATTTGTCCGCAGCCGCTTCTGCTGGGGCATAGCCCTTGCCCTTTTGGGTGACCACATGAACCAGAACCGGCCCATCGGTGAGATCCCGCACATTTTCCAGAACCGGAATAAGATGATCAAAATCATGGCCATCGATAGGGCCCACATAGTAAAAGCCCAGCTCTTCAAACAAGGTGCCGCCCATGGCCATGGCACGGGTAAATTCTTCAGCCTTGGCCGCTTTCTCATAAAGGGTTTGCGGCAACATCTTCGCCAACTGTTTGGCAAAATTGCGAAAGCCCTGATAAACGCCGGACGAAGCGGCGCGAGCAAGATAGGCCGACATGGCCCCGGTGGGCGGCGCAATGGACATGTCATTATCGTTCAAGATAACGATCAATTGCTTGCCCATATGGCCAGCATTATTCATCGCCTCATAGGCCATGCCCGCCGACATGGAGCCATCGCCGATAACCGCGATTACCTTATTGTTCCGGCCTTCTATTTCACGGGCAACCCCCATACCGAGAGCGGCCGAAATCGAGGTCGCCGCATGGGCCGCGCCAAAGGGATCATATTCGCTTTCAGTGCGCTTGGTAAAACCGGAGAGACCCTCTTCTTGGCGCAAGGTGCGAATGCGGTCGCGCCGTCCGGTCAAGATTTTATGGGGATAGCATTGATGGCCCACATCCCAGATGAGTTTGTCTTCTGGGGTGTTGAAAATATAATGGATGGCCGTGGTCAACTCCACCACCCCGAGCCCTGCGCCCAAATGGCCACCAGTTTGCGACACCGCATCAATGGTTTCCGCGCGCAGCTCATCGGCAAATTGGCGCAACTGAGAAACTTCTAGCTTGCGCAAATCTTCCGGGAAATTGACCTGATCTAGAAGGGGGGTCTCCACCGCCATCAATCGCTACCTCGTTTAAAAATGTGCTGTCCCCCCCAGCCTATCCACCAGCATCATGGCGCGGGCGGGGCGCAAAAACATTGATTTGGTGACATTTAGGGCTCTATGGCCCGAAAATACAGGTTTATTTGCTAGAAGCCGCTGCTTTTCATGCCCCTTTTTGCCTAACCCTGCCCCCCCTCTTCTGGAAAAGACCCTATTTTGATCCAGATTTTACTGCCCAAAAAGACCATACCACCCTATTCTGTCCCCCATGGCTGATTTTATTGATGACATTATCGAACAGGGCGCATTGACCTGTACCACCACTGTAGAGGCCGAAAATAACTGCCGTTTTACACTGGAAGGCCCCAAAGGCTCTTTTTCCCGCACCCTCACCATGGCCCCGGGCGCACCACCGCCAAAAATCGGCCAGATTCTCTATTTTTATGGCCAATATTTTCAGCCCGTCTATAGCACCGACGATGTCGCCGAATGGGCCGAGGAAATGGACAAGGATTTAAGCGACTGGAAAGTGCTCGACGAATATCGTGATCTGGTCAATGACGAAACCGCGTTTCGCCGCTGTCTTGGGGATGAGGCCTATCAAGCCTTAATGGCGGGGCTTGAAATTCATCAGGC
>JALWRV010000093.1 GCA_027080545.1 Parvularculaceae bacterium | reverse complement strand
GAGCAATATGCCGGTCCAGCCAGAGCCGAGAACCACTTCCATTTCTCCCGCAGGGGCGGGCTCGGCTTCGAGATTGACCAAGGCTTGGCGCAAGGCCTCGTCTACTTGCGCTTGCCAAAAAGCAGGGTCGATGAAGCGGGCGTAGGATTCGCGCCCCCCCGCGCCGGCGGAGCCTGATTCCTGACGCTCCCCGTCAGCGGCGGTCACCGATATGTTGAGACGCACCAAGGGGCGGATGTCGCGAATCACCGCGCCATCAGCCCGCATGATTTCTACATTGACCCATTCCCCAGACAAGGAGCAGGAGACCTGCCGTACCCGCTGGTCCTTGCTGCGGGCATAATCATTGATCTGTTCCAGCAATTTTACCTTTTGCTCGAAGCCCACCGCGTCGAGCGGGTTTAAATCGGGGTAGAGGCTGATATTGGTTTTTTGGGGCCCCACGGCCATGGTTCCGCTTTGGCCAGTGCGCACGGCTTGCACCGCTTGGGCGGCCCGCTTGAGGGCGGCTTCGGAGAATTCTGAGGCATGGGCAAAGCCCGTGGTTTCGCCAATAACGGAACGTAGGCCAAAGCCGGAAGAGACGTCATAGGTGGCATTTTTCAGGCGATTATCATCGAAAACAAAGGCTTCCGATTGGCTATATTCAAAGAAGATTTCGCCATCGTCGGCGCCTTTGAGGGCATCTTCGACAATCGCGGTGGTGCGAGACCGGTCTAGGCCAGTGCGGGTAAAAAACAGGGAATCACTCATGGGCTTATGAATGGTCTATTTGCGAGGGGATGGCAAGCGCTACTCACTTGCGCAAAAGGGAAAGTTGGGGCCCGTGCTGCTTGTGCGCAACCCCCTGAAAAGAGGCGTGTTTTCAGCCTGATATGATTCGCCAAAATTTATCGTCGCACCCTTGATGCGCTGGGGAATTACGCGCATAAGGGGGAAATATGTTCGCATGCCCCGTTCATGTTGGCGTCCCCATGATTGATATGGCTGGTGCTGATCGTGCAAGACGGGGTTTGCCTTTAACAGGGGTGCGGAAAACAGGGGTGCGGAAGGCTTCGGGCTCAGTAATTTTGGGCCCAGTAGTTTGGGCCTAGTAGTTTCGAGGTCGCCAGCCTCGAGGGACGGTGTCGCCATTTCGATGTCGATGCCAAAAGCAGATAGGATTTTTAAGGAGCGGATGGCTGGTCCGGGATCACTTAAGGGAACGCAAATTTATGACTAACGACATTGCTTGCAGCAAGGCCACCCTCAGGGGACTTAATAATAGGGGACGTAAATCTATGAGGTTTAAACTGGTTGCAGCAGCAGGGGCTGCGATAGGGGCCTTACTCGGCTCGGCACTGGCCAATCCGGTTGATGGAGGCTATGGCTTGCAAAAAGCAGCGGCGCCGTTGATGGCGCAATCGACCCAGTTTCACAATGCGGTGCTGATGCCGATTATCACCATCATCACGCTTTTGGTTCTAGTGCTGCTGATCTGGGTGGCCATTAAATATAATTCCAAATCTAACCCCAAAGCACAGCAATTCTCCCACAATACGCTGGTCGAGGTGATCTGGACCGGGGTGCCGATTTTGATCTTATTGTTCATAGCGGTCTTTTCTTTTCCCCTATTGTTCAGCTCCGACGTCATCCCCGATGGCAAACGGTTCGGGGCGACGGCCGAGGGCATGGTGCAGCCTTATGAGCAGGTCTCTGAGACTGAATATCGTATCGCCAATAATTTTCCGGCTCATCGCAATATGGTTTCCAAAAAGCATGTGGATGCGTGGAAAATTGGCGCTGATGGGCGCAGCAAACTGACTTTAGGCAAGGATTATAAAGTTTCTGATCTTGGGCAGGAATTTGTTACGGTTTCTTTGAACGCGCCGTTGGCGGCGGATGAAACGCTGGAAATCATTGGCGGGCGTTCCCGGGTTGGTGCGGGTAAATTTCTTGATCTGTTTGGTAAGGATGAAAGCCAAATTGTCTCGGCCCCGAGCCTCAATATCACGGCTACAGGGTTCCA
>JALWRV010000092.1:1521-2015 GCA_027080545.1 Parvularculaceae bacterium | reverse complement strand
CTTCGGCCCTGTCGTCTGATGGGTCTTTTGCCGGGTCTTTTTCAAGGTCTTTTCGGGCTTGGTTCGGGGGAGGGCTTTCTTCCGCGCGGGCGTCCCTCAGCTGGTGGCGAAACCCCTCTTCCGATGGGTCCCCGGCGCGGTCTGATGCCGCCATTGAGGCTACTGGCTCCCTATCTGCCCGATTCCGCGCAAAGTTCGGCGAGTCTGAGGGGGCAGGGCCTATCTGCAGGGCAAGAGCGGGCATCACAATCCTAGTGAAATGGTCGTTCAGTGAAACGATTTGTTAACGAAATTACAACTAAAAGTAGTAAAGATATGGTTAATAAGCCTTAACGGGTTATCGCGCAGGAGGGGCGAGGCATTTATGACAGACATTCATCCCCTATCGAGTGCCCCCTTGAGCGCCGATAAAATTGTGCGCGCCGATAAACCCCAAGCGGCCACCGAGGCTGCCACCCAAGCTGCCACTGAGGCCGCTAGCGACTTTGAAGCCC
>JALWRV010000092.1:0-1511 GCA_027080545.1 Parvularculaceae bacterium | reverse complement strand
CCAAATGCTGGAATATTCCGGCCTCAGCAAAGCCTTCACCCTGAATGGCGGCGAAGGGGTGGAGGCTTTTTCCCGCTTCATGATCGAACAATTGGCCCAAGACATGACCGCCCAAGGGGGGTTCGGTCTCACCGAGGCCATCACCGAGGATCTGCTCGCCCGACAAGCCTCAACGCCCCCCCGCAAGGATTAGCCCCGTGCCCCATAAACCAACCCCTCCGCCGGATTCCATGAGCGCCCTATTGGCGGTCCTGCAACAGGAAAATGGCCTATTAAAACAAGGCCGTCTGCATGAAGCGGCCGGGCTTCAAGAGCAAAAAATCACGGTCCTTGAGCAGTTTGACGCCGATCTTGCTGCTGGCGCGCCGCGCCCGGCCCATCGCTCGATATTGCAGCGCATTGTCGCCCTCTCACAGGAAAATGCCGCCCATTTTGTGGCTATTCGCAACGGTCTAAAGGCCGCGATCGCGCGCTTGGAAAATCTCCAGCAAGCGGAGGCCTCGGTCGGGGCCTATGACCGCCATGGCACCCGCATGGCCTTTCAGTCCCACAGCGTAAAGTTAACAAAGAGGCTATAGGCGTTAACCATTTCTACACCAATAAGTTGCATGGTTTTTATCGGCAACTAAGAGGGGTTGCCACGGGGGGGTGTCCCCGGAGTGTCAGGATGACGGTGATCATAACATTCATAAGGTCGGCCTAACCAGCCAAACACATCCGAGGAAAACATTATGTCCAGTATTCTTACCAATAACAGCGCCATGGTTGCGCTCGAGACATTGCGGGGGATCAATCGCAATCTCGAATCCATTCAAAGCCAGATTTCTACCGGTAAAAAAATCTCCAACGCCAAAGACAATGCGGCGATCTGGGCGATTTCCACCGTCATGTCCACGGACGTCTCCAGCTTCAAACAAATTACCGACAGCTTGAACCTTGGGTCTTCGACCGTTGGGGTTGCCCGTGCGGCTTCCGAGCAGGTCACCAACATGCTTCAGGAAATGAAAAGCCTGATCGTTTCTTCCCAAGAGCAAAATGTCGACCGCAACAAAATCCAAACCGACATTGTGCAAGTGCGCTCACAAATCGAATCCATCGTCGGCGCTGCCCAATTCAACGGCCAGAACCTGTTGAAAGGCGGCGGCTCAATCTCCGTCCTTTCTTCTCTGGATCGCGCCTCTGACCAGACCGTAACCGCCTCCAGCATCTCCATTACCCGCATCGACCTGCAAACAACCGTGCAAGCCGTAGGGACCACAGCCTTGAACTCAGGCGCCGGCTCTTCGGCGGTTGGGGCAACCACCATCGCCGATGCGGCCACCGGCACCTATACGTTGACCGCCGGGGCGATTTCAGAAGGCTATAGCTATCAGCTGACCGTTGGAACCGATACGGTTGAATATGTCGCCAAAGCCAATGAAACATTGAACGATGTGGCAAAGGCCCTGAAATCGGCCTATGACGCCCTCGGCGTGACCGGTGTCACCGTTACCGCCAACACCGTTACAGAC
>JALWRV010000091.1 GCA_027080545.1 Parvularculaceae bacterium | reverse complement strand
GGCCTATGCCCTCGCCGCCAAGGGGGCCAAAGGCATTGAAGCGCTTTTTGAAAGCTGGCGAGCGGAATTGAAAACCAGCATGGCCCTTGCTGGGGTTACAAATTTTAGCGACATCACGCCTGATGTCCTTGATATGTAAATATTTTACAGAATTTTCTTCATCATATTCAGCATGGATTTGGTTTTATCCGTATAGGGCGGATAAAGCATTTTGCCACCACTGAACTTGCTTTGTTGAAACACGCCTTTCATGTGGGAAAAGGTCTTGAACCCATGCTCGCCATGATAGGACCCCATACCGGAAGGGCCAACCCCGCCAAAGGGTAGATCCTCTTGCACCACATGCCATGCAGTTTCATTGATGCTAACGCCACCGGAAATGGTCTCGTTTAATATCCGGTCGCGTTTGGCCTTATCCTCGCCGAACCAATAAAGCGCTAAGGGGCGCGGCTGTTTCTGCACATAATCAATTGCCTCATCAAGGCTCTCGCTGGGCACGATCGGCAGCAGGGGACCGAAAATTTCTTCCTGCATGATTTTCATATCCGGCGTGGTGTCTGTAACCACGGTTAGGGGGATGCGCCGCTCTTTCGCCATTTGCTGACTATCATCATCGCCGGCGACACGAATGGTCGCCCCCTTGGCTTCGGCGTCTTCAATTAATCCTTGTAAGCGCTTATAATGTTTATCGGCGATGATGGCCGTATAATCAGGATTACCCGCAAAGCTAGGATAAAATACTTCCGCCTGTTTGATGAGATCATCCACAAAAGTGCCGATTTTATCTTTAGCCATCAAAACATAATCCGGGGCCACACAGGTTTGTCCGGCATTGAGCAATTTACCATTGGCAATCCGCGCCACGGCTTGCGCCATATTAGCGCTTTCATCAATGATGGTTGGGGATTTGCCCCCCAATTCCAATGTCACCGGGGTTAAATGTTTGGCCGCTGCCGAGGCCACATGATAGCCAACAGCTGTCGAGCCTGTAAAAACCAGATGGTCAAAAGGCAAATCAGAAAAGGCCTGCGCCACATCAACGCCCCCCGTGGCCACATACACCTCTTCTTCGGAAAATATTTCGCCCAGCTTTTGCTTTAACAGCTCGGAAAATTTCGGGGTGAATTCGCTTGGCTTTACCATCGCCCGGTTGCCCGCCCCAAGCACGCCGATAAGCGGCATGATCGCCAATTGCAACGGATAGTTCCACGGGCTGATAATACCGATAACCCCAAGCGGCTGCGGTATGATGCGATTAGAGGCCGGTTTGAACTGCAACGCCGTTGAGACTTTTTTTGGTCGCATCCAGCGAGGGGTGTGTTTTAAGGCATGGTTGATCCCGGCCTTGATAATCATTATTTCAGCGATACTGGTTTCAACAAAAGAACGATGGGAGAAATCTTCAGAAATAATTTTCTGAAATTCTTCTTCATTGGCTTCAATCATAGCCCCGAGCTTTTGCAGCTTTTCCTTACGCTTATGCCATGGCGGATTAGGGGCTTTGGCAAAAGAGGCCCGCTGGCTCTCTAAGGCCTCGCGTAAATGAGCCGTTACGTTGGTTGATGACATCCTATCCTCCTGTGGGGCCTCTCAATTGGTTTTACGAACCATAGCTTATTTCCCCCATCATGTCTTTGCCGAAAAGCAGCCATTCTTTGGGAAGAAAGGAAGGGATGAACCACGCCCGACCGCAGTCGGGCCAACAAACCAGTGGACATTGTCTTTCGTTTTGACCCGCCCCCCTGATCCGGGCCATTCAGGTGTAGAAACCGTTCACGTTTGCTTCTCTTGCTTGGGTTGTTGTCAAGGCCCGCTGAGCGGAGCCCCCCATTAGCTCAAGCGAAGCGGGCCCGGTGGTTATGGTTATGCCGGACATTGACATCCGTCTCCGCAACAGGAGAGCCGAGATGGTCCTTGTGGGTCCATGAGATGACATTATTCTCAATGCGGATGCCCGCCCCGCCAGCACTGAAAAATGTCGTCTTTTTGCCAGCCGTCACATCATCGCGATAAGTGAGGC
>JALWRV010000090.1 GCA_027080545.1 Parvularculaceae bacterium | reverse complement strand
AAGTTATATGGCAAAACAATGTGTTGCAGCTTATTCAGTATAGCCCGCGCACCGAAAAGGTACACGCCAAGCCCCTGCTTTTTGTGCCGCCGTGGATTAACAAATATTACATTCTTGACCTGAACCAGAAAAAATCCCTGATGCGATACCTCGTGGCGCAGGGCTATACGGTGTTCATGATTTCATGGGTTAACCCCACAGAAGCGCAGAAAGACGAAACTTGGGATAGCTACGCGCAAGCCGTGCTGGATGCCGTGGATGTGGCGCTAAAAGAAACGGGGCAAAAGAGCCTGAATATTGGCGGATATTGTGTGGGGGGCACGCTTTTGGGCACCCTTCTGGCGTATCTTGGTAAAACCAAAGACAAGCGGGTGGCCTCGGCCACGTTGTTTACCACGCAGCTTGAATTTTCCGACGCAGGGGAGCTGCAAATCTTTGCCGATGAGGACACGCTGGCCGATTTGGAAACGCAAATGCCGGACGGGTATTTGCCCGCGCAAACCATGGCCAGCGCCTTTAATATGCTCCGCGCGAATGACCTTATTTGGTCTTATGTCGTCAATAATTACCTGCTGGGCAAGGAGCCGTTTCCGTTTGATCTGCTCTATTGGAACGCGGATAGCACCGGCATGCCCGCCAAGCTCCACCTTTATTACCTGCGGCGTTTTTATATGGAAAACGGCTTTTCGGAGGGGGATTTTGAGATGCTGGGAGTGCAGGTGGCGCCGTCCGATGTCAAAATCCCAGTGTATCACGTGGCGACAAAAGAAGACCATATCGCGCCAGCGGCGTCGGTTTTTCGCGGGGTGCAGATGCTTTCGAACGCAGATAACCGGTTTGTGCTGTCTGGCTCGGGGCATATTGCGGGGGTGGTGAACCCGCCCGAGGCTGGCAAATACCAGTATTGGACAGGCGAAACGGCGGCAAAAGAGGATTTGGCCGCGTGGCTGGAGTCCGCCACAGAAACCGATGGGAGTTGGTGGGGCGACTGGGATAAATGGCTGAAAAAGCGCAGCGGCAAAAAGGTTGTGGCGCGCGAGGCGGGGGCTGTATCGGGCGTGCTGGAAGAGGCCCCTGGCAGCTTTGTGCTTGACCGGTTTGATCTGCGCTAACGGAGTTAGGTTTCCCTTGCTATTTGAACGGATGTTCAGTTAGCTATAGAAAACCGAGGGCAGAATGGCCAGAAAATCAGGATCAGACGGAAAGAAAACCGCGCGCGAGTTGCGGGGCGCCGCGACGCGGTTATTTGCAAAATATGGCTATGCGGCGGTGTCTATGCGCCAGATAGCGACCGAGGTGGGGGTGCAAGCGGGGGCGCTTTACCTTTACACGCCGGACAAACAAACCCTGCTTTACCAGATTATGGACCGGCATATGGATGACCTTCTGGACGCTTGGCAGGAAGAATCAGCCGCGCTTGGCGATGACCCGATGGCAAAGATCGAGCAATTTGTGCGCTTTCATATCCGGTTTCACCTCAACCGTGGTGACGAGATTTTTATTGCTTATATGGAGCTTCGCAACCTTTCAGAGGAAAATTTTGAGCTGATTGAGCAAAAACGGCGCGCCTATGAAGGGCTACTCGGGGACATCCTGAAAGAGGGCAACGCTTCGGGCCGATTCGCGCTGTGTGACACCAAGCTTTCGTCTTATGCGATCATTGCCATGCTCACGGGGGTAAGCACGTGGTATAAAGGGGATGGGCGCTTGAGCCTCGATAAAATCGAGGAGGTCTATTTGTGTATGGTGCGCGGGCTGGTATCTGAGGGCGGGGCTAAAACGCAAAGCTCACGCTGAGTTTCACAAAGGGCAGGATGGTGATCTGGCCAAGCTCGGCATTGGTGGAAGACAGCTCTGAATCAAGATCCCCTTGCGGAATTTGGGCGCTGTTATCGGTGGCGGTGAGGACAAAGCCGCCCGTATAAATAGCCCCTAAATCAGCGGAAATACCCCAATTATTGCGAAAAACCTTTTCATATCCGACGGCAACAACGGGGGCAAAGCGGTTTACCGTATCTATTGAGCCA
>JALWRV010000089.1 GCA_027080545.1 Parvularculaceae bacterium | reverse complement strand
CCCGACCGTGCGCTGTTCAATCACCTGCAAGGGGGCCGGCAAGGCCCCAGAACGAATAAGGATCGCCAACTCCAACGCTTCTTGCGCGGTGAAAGAACCGGTGATGCGCATATTCGGCTGGTTGATGATCGAGCGAATGACAGGAGCCGATACCACTTCTTCATCCAGCACAATGGCAAATTGTTTTCCCAGATTGTTTTTAGTAATATTGGCAAAACGCTTGGTGCCGCGCCCATCAAAAGTAATGTTGACCTGAAAACCGCCATTATCCGGATCCGGGGTTGAATCCGCCTTGAGAATCATATCGCCGGCAACATCCGGAATTTCATTGACCACATAAAAGCCGGCATACCCATCTTTGGACGGCAGCAACAGGCGACGCGGGGGCACCAGCCCCTCCAAGGCCTTGTTAATGTCCACCGTGTCGTCAACCATGTTGAAGGTAAGCTGACCTGTGCGGTTGATCACCGATTTTAGACCTTCGCTGTCTTCATTGCCTGGCACCTGTACCACCAGCCGGTTATCACCAGAGCGCGAGATCGACGCTTCCTTGTTGCCCAGCGCATCAATACGCCGTCGCACCACCTCAATGGAATCCGTCACCGCTTTTTCAGAATAGAATTTACGCCCCGCATCAGACAGTTTCAGGGCAAACCGCCCATCCCCCTCATCGACAATATCAAGATCCGCCGCGCCCGTGCCAAACTGGCCGATGGGCTGCGCAATAGCCTTAAGGCGTTTTTGCGCCTCAGCCACATCTTCCGGTTTGGAAATTTTTACATAAACAACATTATTGCGCGTATCGAGACCGCTAAAGGTAATGCGCTGTTTTCGATCAGAACTATTGGTTCCACGCAAGGCATCGCGCACCTCTTTTTCTACCCCCAGCATGTGCTTGTTCAACACATCATCCGTATCAACCTCAAGCAACAAATAGGACCCCCCTTGCAGGTCCAGCCCCAACGTTACATGAGTATTGGGAAAGCCCGGCACTTTGGTGCCCTCAGGGAAAAAGTTCGGTATCGCAAAATAAGCCCCCAAGGCGATGATGAAGGCAATGAAGCCCGCTTGAACTTTACTAAATTGAAGCATGTGGTTGCTCTTTTTAATGGCCGTGTTTTTAGCACGGCGAGACGAGAAAAAAGGCCTAGTCTTTTTCCGGCTCGGCTGGTTGATTTTTTTGTTTCACATCAGTCAGGGTCTGTTTGATGGCGGTCACGACAATGCCATCCGCCAGCTCGACCTGAATTTCCGGGCCGTCCCCAGCTTTAACCACCTTACCCAACAACCCTCCGGCGGTGACCACCTTATCGCCGCGCTTAACCGCATTGACCATGGCTTCATGTTTTTTGCGGGCCTGCTGTTGCGGGCGGATCAAGAGAAAATAGAAAATCCCGAAAATCAGGATGAACGGTGCCATCTGAATGATCGGGTTAGGGGCAGCGGCGGCAGGGGCCGCTTGCATGGCAATGGCAAGATATAAGGATAGCATCATGGTCTCCGAATGAGCCGCGTGGCTAAGGGCCACCCGGTAAGGACAGGGTTCTGGCGATATATAATGAACCCTCCCCCCATTGCAACGCGCTTCAGGGCTTGGCGGGACGAATTGTGACAAAATCGGTCAAAAAGGGCTGTTTACCCCCCATTAACCATCTGAGGCGGATTATCACCCTTAAATATGGGGGCGCAGCGCAGCACTTATTGGGGAACGGTACCATGAGAAGGGCTTGAATGGACGAGCTTACCTATATCATATCCATCGGCTTTGCCGGCTCAGACATCAGCCGTGCCTTGTGGATTGGCCTGTGCGCCTCGCTCTTGGTCTCACGCCGCCTGCCTCCATGGCGGGTGACGGTGGTTGCCTTTATGATCGACCGCTCTTGGCCCTTTTATGCCATGCATTTGGCTGGCCATCCGCAAGATGTGGTGATGGCGGCTGTCTATGGTACTTTTGCCACCATGCCGCAAGATATAGCCTATTACGCGATCCGCTTTCTCGGCCTCGCAGGGTTGGTGCATTTTGGCTATAATTTG
>JALWRV010000088.1 GCA_027080545.1 Parvularculaceae bacterium | reverse complement strand
TTTAGGCGGTGACGCCTTCGCACCGATGCTCTCAAGCGAAGGCTATGTGCGCACCCTGCCCTGCCATTTGCAAGACCAAGGCGGCATGGACGGATTCTTTGTCGGCATGTTGCGCAAGGAAAGCTAATTAGCAGCGAGCAGAAAAACCGACTCATCCTGAGGAGCTAGGCGTTAGCCTAGCGTCTCGAAGGATGGAGATAAGAGCAATAACCCTCATCTTCCTGAGAGCCTAACCCAATCCTGCAAAAGCGCGTGGAGGAACGAGCTTTCTTGAAGAAACAGCAGGCAATGGGAACATATTCGTCATAGTTGATTATGCTTAATATCAATACAAACACAAAAACTTATCCCCGCTCTAACTATTCGCCCTATAGTAAACCCAGAACTGCCCACGGGAAGAGCATGGAATCCACTCTTGCTCGGGCGGGTGAGGTAAGCCGGTGGGGCATGGTAAAAGTGCTGGCCATCGGTCGGTTGCGAAACCAACAATTTGTTTCGCAGCGTCTGACAATACCGGGTGCGGGTGAACTCTCGTCCGCCACTCCCCTTTTATGGACGGGTCATTCGCACCCTTTCCATCTAACCCGTTCGCCTCTCCCTGAAAGGCGAGCGCCCTCTTCCTATGGCACATCCCTTTTGGGCCCCATAAATATCCGCAAAATAAAGGGAGCCTCCCCTATAGCGCCTGACCAATAGCTTCTTTGATCGACAAGAAACCGTCGGCTTTAAGAAAGTCTGGCAAGCTGCGTACAATTTTTTGCGCAAGCCCCGGCCCCTCATAGACAAGTCCCGTGTAAAGCTGCACCAGCGATGCCCCGTGGAGGATTTTCACATAGGCCTCTCTGGCGCTGCCAATACCACCCACCCCGATCAAGGGCACACGCCCCCCCAAAGCCACAGAAAATTCTTTCAACAAGGTGGTGGAGGGACGAAACAGGGGCGCACCGGAAAGGCCGCCCTGTTCTGAAGCCCATCGTGATTTTAAATTGGACGCACGGCTGGTGGTGGTATTGGCAATGATCAGCGCGTCCATCTTTTCTTGGGCCACAGTCGCCGCAAGATCAG
Organism: Parvularculaceae bacterium; assembly: GCA_027080545.1. Classification (GTDB taxonomy): domain Bacteria; phylum Pseudomonadota; class Alphaproteobacteria; order Caulobacterales; family Parvularculaceae; genus S012-90. Next base: position 971 of record JALWRV010000088.1, on the reverse strand, counting down.
CCTTGTCTTCATCGCTTAAATCCGGTGCAATTTTTACAAACAGCGGGCACGGCGTACCGGCCAACGTAAATTTCGCCCGCGAGGGGGTTAACCGCGCCAACAATTCATGGAGCTGGTCACCGCTTTGCATCATGCGCAAGCCCGGCGTGTTGGGGGAAGAAATATTGATCGTGCAAAAGCTAACCAGCGGGGCCAAGCGCTCATAAAGGGTCACGAAATCTTGTACCCGATCAGCACTATCCTTATTGGCCCCAAGATTGACCCCGACAATACCCCCTCTGGCTTTGCGGGCCTCGAGCCGCGCGGCAATTATCGCAAGCCCCTCATTATTAAAACCATAGCGATTGATAATCGCCCGATCTCGCGTGAGACGAAAAACGCGAGGACGCGGATTGCCCGCTTGTGGTCTGGGGGTCACCGCCCCCACCTCCACAAAACCAAATCCCAGCCCCAACAGGGCATCGGCCACTTCTGCATTCTTATCAAAACCAGCCGCTAAACCCAGCGGATTAGGAAAAGACAGGCCCGCCACCTCTATGGCCAAAGACGGGTCCACTTTAAGCAACGAACGCGGGGCCAGCCCCGATTGCAGCATTTTGATGGTTAAGCGGTGCGCCTTTTCCGGATCAAGGGAGCGCAACAGACCGCTGGCGCTATTGGCAAGAAAGAGCGACAGGCTCATGGCCCCGGCTCCGTAATGACAAAGCCCTCTGAGGTTTTGCGGAGCGTCAGCAAATGATCCTGTTTTGAAAAAGCCAGCGGATGGAAACTATGGGGAAAATCAGCGCCGCGCTTCGGGGCTTCATGCCAGCCAAAATGCGGGGCAAGATCTGATGGGCGAAAACCCACCCCATAAAGCCTATCATGATTGGCAAAATGCAAATTGGCGGTTTCGCAAAGCTGTTGCCTGATCGATAGATGGATATAGCCATCCTTTTCATCAACCGGACGCAGGGGCAACACCCCATCAC
>JALWRV010000087.1 GCA_027080545.1 Parvularculaceae bacterium | reverse complement strand
ATATGGCTCTGCTCTTCGCGCGCGGCGTGGTATTCGGCGTTTTCTGAAAGGTCCCCATGGGCGCGGGCTTCGGCGATATCTTTGATCACCTGCGGGCGGCGCACGGTTTTCAGCTCGCGCATTTCAGCTTCAAGGCGGGCCTGTCCAGCGGCAGTGAGGTGAATTTTTTCCAAGGTCTTAACTCCGGTTCGCGCCCTTTTGTTGGGGCTTTAACGATGATTATTATGGGGGGTGGGGGAAATCGGCAAGGGGTCGATAAAATAATCAGCTTGAACTTGCGCACTTTTTCACATAGCCGACATATTGAAGATAACCCGATACGATAGGAGCTTGCCTGTTTTGGGAGTTGATGGAGTGTTTGATCGGATTGTTTCTGTAATTTCGGGTATTCTCTTTTGCGCTGGCTTGTATCTGTTAACGCCCAACCTCGTCCCCGCCGATATTGTGTCTCCTTATCTTGCCGGTTGGTTTTATGGACATGGACAACCGGAGTTGATCTATAGTTTTGCGCCCGCGGATATGTTTGCCCACATTCCACCTGAAATATGGCGGGATACAGCTATCCGGAACGGGTATGCGGGTGGGGAGATTTATCCTTATCTCTATCCTCCGGTATGGGCGGCTCTGTTGGCACCTTTGGTTGACGAGATGAGTATTCCCGATTTCACGTATTGGGTATATGTTATTCAGATTCTTTTAATATGGTTCTCTATAGTGCTCGCATGGAAAACCGTGGGAAAGCCTTTTTCGCTGACCTTATGGTCTTTGGTGTCGTTTTTTGTCCTGTTGGGCACTGCACCTGCCTTGGACGCGTTGGCTGAAAACCAACCGCATATTGCTGTGGTATTTCTGATAATTCTGGCTTTCGAGCGGATGCAATCAGGGCGGAGTTTGTTTGCTGGTGTGTTGCTTGGCATAGCCGCCGCGATCAAGCTGTTTCCTGTTATTTTAATACTGTTATTCGTATTTAAACGCGATGTTCGCGGGTTTTTCGCAATGGTGGCAACGATACTGGCCTTTATGGTTTTAAGCTTCGCTCTTTGTGGCGAAGGGTTAAATTGGGCCTTTGTGGCAGGTGTGCGCGCTGCAAATCAAGCGGCCTTTATTTCGAGAAACAATTGGTGCTTTTCATCTTTGCTTTACCAGTTTTATAGCTTTGTAATCGAACACGGAATTGGCTCGGCAAAAATGAGCTATACAGCGAAATTGCCATACTGGATTGGCGTTTCTTCTTCAATAATTTGGGTGTTTGGTAGCGGGTATTGGATGTGGCGCGCTGAACGCGCAAGTGAGCGACAAAAGGGTTTGGCGATCCTCATCATATTTACGTGGATGGCCTATTTCGGGCCTCTTGGATGGCCTTATTACTATCTACCGGTTATTTATTTTCTGCCACTGGTTGTTGTTTTCTTTACGAAATGGCAGAATGTCGCTTTCTTTGGCGGTTTCATTCTTTTGTTTCAACCTATTATCCTAAAGAAAGCCCAAGACCTAAGCGATAAAATTAACGTCGCCCAGGTTTTTACTTCCGTTGTTATAATGTTTATGATTATCGGCGCGATATTTTTATTGAACCGTGTAAGAATACCAAAATATTTGGCGAAAGATTGACGCCGTGTCATTGTTGACGCGTGCGTCATGTCTTGCGATACATGTTGCAACGCAATATTGGAGGCTGTGATGACCGGAATTGAACGCGAAGCGATGGATTATGATGTGGTGATTGTGGGGGCAGGGCCGGCTGGCCTTTCAGCCGCCATTCGCCTCAAGCAGCTCGATGCGGACCTCAATGTTGTGGTGCTTGAAAAAGGCTCCGAAGTGGGGGCGCATATCCTTTCCGGCGCGGTGCTGGATACAAGCGGGCTGGATGCGCTTATGCCGGATTGGGCAGAGAAGGGCGCGCCGATTAAAACCAAGGTCAAGAAGGATCGTTTTTTGATGCTGGGCGCGGGCGGGGGCATTCGCATTCCGAATTTCCTGATGCCGCCTTTGATGAACAATCACGGCAAATATATCGTTTCTATGGCCAATGTGACCCGCTGG
>JALWRV010000086.1 GCA_027080545.1 Parvularculaceae bacterium | reverse complement strand
GAAGACAGCAAACAAAGCCATCGCACCCGAGTCTATAATGATGTCGATAGAGGCGAATATCGGGACATAAATTATAGTTTCAATGTGGTGAATATTCCGCCTTTGGGTGGCGTTGTGCTTGCGGGACAGGTTTGGGAAAGTGATAGCGAGAGCGGCGGCGACCGCAATCGGCTAATGGTAGAATTTGCTACGGGTGTGGAACAGAAAGTGGCCCCTCGCCGGGGTCGATTCTTAAGTGCGCTGGGCAGTTCTATCGCCGCTGAATGGAAACCAGGCAGAATTCAAATCGTCGCGTTTCGTAGAGGCCCTCGGCCCGAACTTGGGGTGGTGTATGAACAAAACACACATCAATGGGTAACGCGGAAAAGATCTCTCACCCTGAATCTTTCCGGTGGTCTGCGCCCCTTACGCTCTAGCCCACCTTTGGTGCAGTGGACAGGGGCCAGCGTCGCCATCTATGATAATCCCACAGGCTTGCAGGACAAGTTGAAAGATAAAGTCCCACCCGTTTTACAAAATCAGCCTATAAAAATTCCAGCCATTCCTGCCGGTGGGGGCTAGCCCCTATTCCCACTCAATGGTGCCGGGGGGTTTTGAGGTGATGTCATAGACCACACGGTTGACGCCGGCGACTTCATTGATGATGCGATTGGCGGTCTCGCCTAAAAATTCGTGTGAGAACGGATAATAATCAGCCGTCATGCCATCAACGGAGGTCACCGCCCGTAAGCCCAGCACAAAATCATATGTGCGCCCGTCGCCCATCACGCCCACAGAGCGCACCGGTAAGATCACCGCAAAGGCCTGCCATATGGCATCATAAAGACCATGCTTTCTAATTTGGTCGAGATAGATGGTGTCGGCCTTGCGTAAAATATCGAGCTTGGTCCGCGTAATCTCGCCGGGGCAGCGAATGGCAAGGCCCGGCCCCGGAAAAGGGTGACGGGCGACAAATGGTTCCGGCAGGCCAAGCTCGCGACCCAGCACCCGCACCTCGTCTTTGAATAATTCGCGCAAAGGCTCGACCAGTTTCATATTCATCCGCTCTGGCAGGCCGCCAACATTGTGGTGCGATTTTATCGTCACCGACGGACCACCGGAAACCGAAACGCTTTCAATCACATCCGGATAGAGCGTGCCTTGGGCCAAAAAGGCCGCGCCGCCAATGGATTTGGCGTGTTTTTCAAACACATCAATGAATAATTTGCCGATGCTTTTGCGCTTTTGTTCCGGATCCGACACCCCTTCCAAGGCGTCCAAAAACAAGTTTTGTTCTTCAGCGTGGATCAGCGGAATATTATAATGATCGCGAAACAAAGAGACGACCTCATCGGATTCTCCGGCGCGCATCAAACCGGTATCAACAAAAACACAAGTGAGCTGGTCGCCAATCGCTTCATGGATCAGCACCGCCGCCACAGAAGAATCAACCCCGCCGGACAGACCGCAAATAACCTTTTCCTTCCCCACCTGCTGGCGAATAGTTTCAATCGCCTGCTCTTTATAGGCGGCCATGGTCCAATCGCCGGTAAAGCCCGCTTTTTCAAACAGAAAATTTGTTAGCAATTTAGCCCCATTGGGGGTGTGGTGCACTTCCGGGTGAAATTGCACCCCGTAAAATTTGCGCGTCTCATCGGCGATAATGGCAAAAGGCGCCCCTTGGGAAGCACCAATGGCCTCAAACCCCGTAGGCAGGCTCGCCACATGATCTCCATGGGACATCCAGACCTCCTCGCGGCCTTCAGCAAAAAGATGGTCAAACAAATCACTGCGCGCAAGGGGCGTCACAAAAGCGCGACCAAATTCACCACTTTGCCCTGCCTCAACCGTGCCGCCCAATTGCGCCACCATCACTTGCTGGCCATAACAAATGCCAAAAATAGGAACCCCCAATTCATACAACACTTGCGGGGGGCGGGGACTATTTTCTTCCAAAACCGAACAAGGCCCCCCAGACAGGATGACCGCTTGGGGCCCATAGGCTTCAAGGCTTTCAGCCGTCACCTTGTTGAAGGGGTGAATTTCGCAATAGACCCCGGCCTCGC
>JALWRV010000085.1 GCA_027080545.1 Parvularculaceae bacterium | reverse complement strand
TCGCATGGGGCAGAAAATTGATGATTTTGATAAGGTTAAATCCATCGTTTTGCACACCTCCCATCACACCCATTATGTGATTGGCACGGGCGCGGGCGATCCGCAAAAAATGGACCCCAATGCGTCTCGGGAAACCCTTGACCATTCGATCATGTATATTTTTGCGGTGGCGTTGCAGGATGGCGAATGGCACCATGTGAAGTCCTATGCGCCAGAGCGCGCCCAGCGTCCGGACACGGTGCGGCTATGGCATAAAATTTCTACGGTGGAAGATCCGGAATGGACCCGCCGCTATCATTCGCCAGACCCGAAAGAAAAAGCCTTTGGCGCGCGGGTGGTGATCACCATGGAGGATGGCTCGGTGATTGAAGACGAGTTGGGCATCGCCAATGCCAACCCGCTTGGTGCGCGGCCCTTTACCCGCCCTGAATATATCAAAAAATTCCGCACCCTGACGGAAGATATTTTGGACGCAAAAGAAATTGAGCGCTTTTTAACATTGGTGCAGGATTTGCCCAATCTCTCGCCAGAGCAGGTCTTGGCCCTCAACCCCGTTGCCCCTGCGAGCTATTTGCAGGAAAACCCGGCCAAGGGGATTTTTTAGGGCGGTTGCTTGTTGTGGTCGCCTCGTCCTTCGACAGGCTCAGGATGAGGCTTTGACAGGCTCTTAGATAAGGTTTTGGCGGATTTAGGTTCTTGATGGTTTAGGTGGGGGAGGAAAATGAGAAATGGATTTGTTTATATATTAGAGTGCGCCGACGGTTCTTATTATGTGGGCTCCCATAGAGGGACGGATTTGCAGGATAGGGTAAATGACCATAATCAAGGAGTATTGCCAAAATCCTATACCCACCGTCGCAGACCAGTGAAATTATTATGGAATGAATGGTTTGAAAGCTTTGAAGATATGATTGCTTGTGAAAGGCAGATTAAAGGATGGAGCCGGGTGAAGAAGGAAGCGTTGATAAGAGGGGATTATGATATGCTGCCACAATTATCCAAAACAGGTTTCAAGCCATCTGGGATAAAAAAACAGCCCTCATCTAAGAGCCTGTCGAAGGACGAGGGCGATCAGACGCTAACAAGAATAAGGATAAAAAATGCTATTCACCAAAAAAACCCCCGAGCAAAAGCGCAAAGATTTTCGCGCACAATTAGAATCGGGCAAGCTGCATCAATTTCCCGGGGCGTTTAATCCTCTTTGTGCGCAATTGATTGAGCGCAAGGGTTTTGACGGGGTTTATGTCTCCGGCGCGGTGATGTCGGCAGATTTATGCCTGCCGGATATTGGTATTGCCAATCAGCAGGAATTTGTTACCCGTGGCCAACAAATTGCCCGCGTGACGGACCTGCCCGCCATCATTGATATTGATACCGGCTTCGGCGAGCCCATGTCGGCGGCGCGCACGGTGCGGCTGATGGAAGAGGCGGGGCTTGCCGGTTGTCATATTGAAGATCAAGTGATGCCCAAACGCTGCGGCCATCTCGATGGCAAGGAAATTGTTGACCAAGCAACCATGGTTCAGCGTATTCGCGCGGCGGCGGATGGTAAGCTTGATCAAAATTTTGTGCTGATTGCGCGCTCCGATGCCCGCGCTATTGAAGGGCTTGATAAGGCGATTGACCGGATGAAAGCCTATGTGGATGCCGGGGCGGATATGATTTTCCCCGAGGCCATGAAATCGGAAAAAGAATTTGAAGCGGTGCGTGAAGCACTGGATGTGCCGATCCTTGCCAATATGACCGAGTTTGGTAAATCGCGACTATTGAACAAAAAAGAGTTGGGAAATCTTGGCTTTAATGTGGTGATCTATCCGGTTACCACTTTGCGCTTGGCCATGGGCGCCGCCGAGCGCGGGCTGGATGCTATATTGCGCGATGGTGACCAAAATGGCGTATTGGATCAAATGCAGCACCGCAAAGATCTTTATGATCTACTGCGCTACGAAGAATATAACCGTTTTGATCAATCACTTTATAATTTTGAGGTCGGCGATACGCCGATGGAATAGGCATGGGTAATGCGACCATAGGGCCGGGCCATTATGCGGTGATCTTTACCCGCCAACGCACGTCAACGGATACGGGATATGGAGAAATGGCAGCCGCTATGGTGGCGCGCGCCAAATCAATGCCCGGCTTTTTAGGAATAGAGAGTTACAGCCATGAAGATGGCAGCGGTGTTACCATTTCCTATTGGCAAGATGAGGCCTCTATCAAAAACTGGCAACAACAGCCGCAACATTTGGCCGCTCAAGCCAAGGGTAAGTCTGAATGGTATGAATATTATGATGTGCGCATTGCAAAAATTGAACGCGCCTATAGGGGCGGCATTAAAAATGGGAGTGACAAATGAGTGATGTAAAATATGGCCTCGCTGGGGTGATGACCGATGACACGGCGGTTTCCAAAGTGGTGCCTGAAACCAATTCGCTCACCTATCGCGGCTATGCGGTGCAGGATCTGGCAACCCAATGCCGTTTTGAAGAGGTGGCCTATCTGATTTGGAACGGGGAATTGCCAAATCGCGCGCAATTACACGCCTTTGAAAAAGAAGAGCGGTCCTTGCGCGGCCTTAGCGATGATCTGATTGCGGTGATGAAGCGCTTTCCCAAAGAAGCCCACCCCATGGCGACCTTGCGCACGGCGGTTTCTTTCCTTGGCCTTGAAGACAAGGATGTGGGTGATCACGCGACCGACAAGCTTTACGAGCGCTCCATGCGTCTTTTTGCCAAAATCCCGCAAATTGTCGCCACCGATTACCGCTTGCGCAATGGGTTGGAGCCGATTGCCCCGGATAATTCGCTTAGGTTTTCAGAAAATTTCTTTCACATGTGTTTTGGCAAAGTGCCGGCACCGGAAGTCATCAAATGTTTTGATATTTCCATGACGCTCTATGCGGAGCATTCCTTTAACGCCTCTACCTTTACCGCGCGCGTGATTGCTTCTTCCTTGTCGGGCATTTATTCGGCGGTGACCGGGGCCATAGGGTCGCTGAAAGGCCCGCTTCATGGGGGCGCCAATGAAGCGGTGATGCATATGCTGCAAGAAGTTGGCACGGCTAAAAACGCCAAAGCCTGGATGCTGGATGCGCTGGCTACTAAGAAAAAAATCATGGGCTTTGGCCATCGGGTCTATCGCTCCGGCGATAGCCGCGTACCGACCATGACCGAGGCTTACAAAAAAATGGTCGATATTCTCGATAGTGATGAAGCGCGGGAATATTGGGAAATGTCGCGTATTCTGGACGAGACCATGGTGGCGGAAAAGGGCATCTATCCCAATCTCGATTTTCCGGCGGGCCCATCTTACTATTTAATGGGCTTTGAAATTCCTATGTTCACGCCGATTTTTGTCATGTCCCGCATCACCGGCTGGACTGCACATATTCGCGAACAATTGGAAGATAATAAGCTCATTCGCCCATTGTCGAACTATATAGGCGAAGCACAACGTCCGGTGGTGCCCATGGCGGAGCGGGCTTAGTTTGGGCGTGTTTAATCGGACGGCGTTTATCAGACCGTTTGTCATTAGGGATTGTAAAACACTTGCGTCACTTGTGTAGAGCGGGCACTCTATTCCAGCTTGGTGGGCTGGGGATAAAGTGTCATGTCCAGAATTTTTCTGTCTATAGTGCTTAGCTTGATGGTGCCTTTGTGCCTGTCAGGGGCGGTGGCGCTTGAACAGGAACAGCTTGAACAAGAGCAATCAACCCAAGAAAGGTCAGCGCAAAGCGCTCCTCAACCGCGCTGGACTATTTTGGTTACCCCAGAACAAAAAAATAGGCTAGAGCCAACACAAGCGCTGGCAGCGGTGAACGCCTATCGCGCTGCTCATGGCAGTGCCCCTTTGCGTCTGGAGCCGAAGCTCATGGTGGCAGCACTATCCTATGCAGAGGATTTGGCGCGTAAAGATCTCATTTCCCATCGCGGCAGTGGAGGCGCTTTGCTGGCAACATGGTTGCGGGAAAATAATTATGATCCCTATCGGGCGGCAGAGAATCTCAGCGGTGGCCAACGTGACTTTGATGAGGCGTTTGCGGCATGGGTAGGCAGTGCGCACCATCGTGAAAATTTACTGGACCCTGACCTGCAGGAATTGGGCATTGCCGTCGTCTATCGGCCGGATAGTCAATATCGCACCTTTTGGGTGATGATTTTAGCAACACCTTTTTAACAAGAGGCTAGAGGGGTTAGCGGGTTTCGGCTTGGGCCTCGTTGAGGCTGACTCCCTGATGCAAGCTCACCCGTGTTTGAAACACCACAAAACGATTCCACATATAGGTAATGAAGGCACTTGTTCCGGTGGCGACAATGAAGGCCGCGTTGGTGCTCATGGCTTGGTTATCGCCGAGGAACGGAAAGGTCTCGGCGAGATAGCGCCACAAAGCCATGAGAGGCCCGCCGCCATAGGCTTCGGCAGGACCGTAGAAAAAGGTGAAAATCATACCCCGGGCCAGCCCCACAAGCACTGCGGTGTTGATCAACATTGCCATTGTATAGCCCGTGAGCAAAACCCCAAAAGCCTCGAGATGGTTGCGCTTTTTGGCGAAAACAAAAAAATGATTGCCAATATAAGAAACGACCAGGCTACAGAAAAAAGCCATGAGATTGGCCAGCCAAAGCGCTGATACCAGATCACTCGCGAGCAGGCTCTTCAAGACGACAAAATGCACAATCGTCGCCAGAATGCCGACAATGATAAAGGCGCCGATAGAGCGTATGGTTTCCCGCAAGAAGGCGATAATATTCATGCCCTCCTTTTATGTGGTTCTGCTTAAACGAACCTTAATTAGACTGTTTCGATTGGGAGGCAAAATGACTAAAAATCTTTGAGCGCATAGCATAATTGCCTTCTTTTGGGGCGCTGGGGGCGGCGGGCGAAAAAAGAATAGTCTCGCCGGGCCGGCTTTTCTCATAGGCGGCGCTTATGGCTTCGATTAGGCTTGGGTAAATGGTTGCCTCCGCGCAATCATTTTCTGCGGGGCAAATTTGTGCCTGTGTTGCTGTGGCGATAAAGCGGTGGGCGATTTCACCAAAGGCATAAAAGCAAATTTGCGCTTCTCGTGGCAGCGCTTGGAAAAAGGGTGTGAAATCTTGTCCGCGATCCTTGCCACCAATGAGAATGTGTAAAGGGCGATCCTGAAACCGGGCAATGGCGGATAGGGTGGCTTCGGGTATGGTCGCCAACGCGTCATCTACCCAGAGACGTTGATTAAAAGTACCGACAACATATTGGCGCGCGGGCAGGCCTTTAAAATGTGCAAAAACCTCTTTGGCGATAGCGATGAGGGTTGCCGCTTTCGGCGGGCTTGCCATAATGGTTTTGATCTGTGTGAGCCGCCCGATAATGGCCAAAGAGGCAAGCGCTGCCAAGGCCATGGAGGGCGCACGAAACAAATCATTGATCGCGGCTAGATCAAAGCAACCCTGCCCTTCATACTCTAAAACCCTATCACGCAGTTTTACATGAGCTTCAAAATGATCGGGTAAAGAAGATAGATCATTCTCACAATCAGCCATATCCCCCACCAGTCCGGCTACGGGCGGGGTTCGCAAAAAGGGGCGTAGCTTAGCCGCTCCATAGGCCTCCATAGTGGTGTGCCAATCAAGATGTTCGCGATAGAGGTTGGTTACTGCGTGAAAATCCATCACCAATGGCAGATCATGCATCATATAGGATGAAATTTCGGCCACACAGATTGTGTCTTTATCAATGTCTGCCGAAAATGGCGGTGCGCCGATATTGCCGATAAGAGCGGTTTTCACTTTTAGGGCCTTCAACAAGGCCGCAACAAGGCTGGCGGTGGTGCTTTTGCCCTTGGTGCCGGTCAGCGTGATGAGGGGACCATGGGTTCCGAAGGCCAGCCAATAGCCAGTAGGGGTGGTGGTCGGGACATTGTGCGCGCTCATGGCCTTGGCGACAGGGTTTGTTGGGGCAATGCCCGGTGAGCGCAGATATAGGTCTGGCGGTGGCCCGTCGAGAGCCTCCCTTTCACCTTTATAGATTTTCCCATCGGGCAGGGTGCCGCCTTCGGCATCTACCAGCATAATTTGCGCAGGTGATTTTTTTTTCAGCCATGGCAAGGCGGCACGTCCTTCCACCCCCAATCCGTGCAAAAGGATGGTGCGGCAGTGATCTGGGGCTGGTAAGTTTAATCCAGACATCGGGCCGCCTCGAATAGTTTTTTGGGTATCCGGTCATGGGCTGCCGGTTCAAGGCTTTGCTGCCAAATGTCCGCCAACTCTTTTTCTGTGTGCTGATGTAAAATCGCCGCAAGATTTTTTTTCACCAACATATGCTCTTGCCATTCCTTGATCTGGCTTAAGTGCCATAGGCAAGCCTGAGATTCGTCAATGGTGCCTACACAATCCCAAGGTTTCTTTTCACCCAGTCCAAGAATGTCCCGAAAATAAGGGTCAAGGGCGGGACGGGCCAAAAAGTCATCACCAAAAATAGCGATCATCTTTGTTGGTGCCATGAAGGGTGCTAACAAAAGGGCGGTGAAGGCGCATTTAGCGCAGTGACCGCACCACCGTTGGGTCTGGCGCCCCTCTATGGGGAAATTGCGATTGCAACTGGAAAAATGAGCAAGCGCTGACGGGCGTTGAGCCAATTTTGCCGCAATCCATATTTCCGACCATGGTCTCAAGACCGAAAAGAAATGGGGCATGGATTTCGGCGCACATTCATCAATCGCTTCTGCCAATAGTTTTTCAAACGCGGCGGATTTGGAATATTGATGATTGACCGGCTGATTATTGATCCACATGGTCGGCTCGTCGGCGCTGCGTTCATTGGCAAAAATGACCGACCCTTGCCCCTCGATAAGCGCCAGCAGCTCGAGTGATAATATGTTGATGGCGGTGATGGGCACATGACCGTTAAAAGATTTTTTTTCTTCACCCGGTAGCGCGCGTAATTTGTCATCCAACCGGCGTTGGATGAAGGTAATTTTTTCTTGGGACAGGCTGGAGAGGGTTTGCGCTACTTTTTCTGACAAAACCACTGAAACCAGTTTTGTTTGTAAACCGGCCTTGCTGCTAATAGCCTCTGCCACATAAGAATCTTTGCCTCCCCCAAAGGCTACCAAGGCTTGGTCCTTGTTGAGGGGGGGTAAGATTGATTTTATTTTTTTTTCATCTTCTTTTTTTTGCGTTTTCGCGGCAAAGGTAAAATCTTGTTTCGGGGGATAGTCGAGTTCATTGCGTACAAAAAATTCACCCATGCCCTCCCGATAGAGGTGGCGCACCATGGCTTGTGCCTTTGGGCACTCGGCAAAGGCCGGAAAATTTATTGTTAGCGCGGCCCCGGCTTTATAGTAGCTCACCCCCAAGGCAGCATGTAGCAGATCCAGAAGCCGGATCATGGCGGCGGGCAGAGGGTCCGGCAGGGCCACCCCTGCCGATAAGGTTTCCGTGAACGGGCCGAAGCGTGAACACTCATAGGCAAAGATGATCTTGCCCGCGCTGACACGCCACGAGGATAGGTTAAATTCAGCGCTTCTATTGTGGTGGCTCATAAAGATGGTCTCGAACAGGGCGTTAGCCCAAATGGCAGCGGCTTCGGTTTGGCAACCAAACCTCACAAGGCTTTATAGGGGATTTCATGGCTGGGGTAAGGCGAAAAGCCAAAGCGACATAACCGATCAATAGAAACGGATGGTGATGAACAAGGTGCCGATAATACCGATGGGGCCATCGACAAAAATGGTTTCATGGTGGGGATCGCTGGAAATCGGCTCAAGCCGGGCGGGGTTGGACCGCCACCGTCGCAACAGCGGAGTTTTGCCTTGATGGTGGAACAGCACCAGATTGCCTTCTGCGGGTTCGCGCTCCGCATAGTTGATGACCACCAGATTATCTCCGGGAAAAGCCAGATTCATGGCGTCATCCCGCATGAAAATCGCGGCCAAAGACTGGCTGCCCGCCGTCACGGGAATATAGTCCACGGCTAGAGCGTGAAAATCCAGCGCCGGTTCGTCGAGAATGCGCGCCACGGAAGTGATCGGGACCACGGGCACATGGACGAGCAGGCGGCGCAAATAGGCTGCCGCCGGGTGGCGGTCTTTTTCTAATTGCGAGCGCTCGCCACTGGCCAGCCAACCAAGGGAAACCTCAAGGGCCTTGGCGATTTTGGCCAACATCAGTTGGCGGGGGTCATGGATGCCGGATTCCCAATTGGCGACCGTGGGTTGGGATACGCCGAGCTTGTCCGCCAGCGCCCCTTGATTGAGGCCCCGGGCGCGGCGTGCCGCGCGTATACGAAGCCCGATAGTGGCGTGATCATCTTCG
>JALWRV010000084.1 GCA_027080545.1 Parvularculaceae bacterium | reverse complement strand
TCCATGGAGGCCAACCCGGAATAGAGCAAAGCCATGCCCGGCTTGGTGGTTTGCTGGACCAGCAACACCATCATCCCGGCCACCGCCATGATGGTGACCGCGAGGGTGATTTGTTTGCTTAAGCTGAGCCCCTTTAATGTGTCCAAAAACCCCATAATTGTCTCTACGCGCCTTCCTGCCGTGTAAATCCCTGTCGTCAAAGAGCGGCTGGCCCGTTTCAAAGCCCTGCCGTTTCTCGTCTTGCCTTGTCTTATCCCCCCGCTTTTCCTGCGGGGGAGGGTTTTGAAGCGGGTCGGCATCCGGCCAACCACACACTCTATGGTAGTAATTGGTTAATAAATATGACCAAATCGTTAACACTTCCTTTACTTATGGGTGCAAACTTGACCAATACCACTATAGATTGTGTTTTAGGGCTCAGGAATGGCCGACAAGAAAGCGGATAAAAAATCCGCCCCACGCGACAAGGCAGATAAAAACACCGATCAGGCCGAAGACCCCAAACAGGCCAAAAAGGCCGGCGGGGGCGGCTTGATCCAGGCGGCGATTCTCGCCCTCGGGGCCGGTCTGACCGCCTTTGTCACGGTGTTTTTAATGCCCAGCGCCCCCCCGCCCGTGGCCAGTTGCGTCGGCGCAGACGGCCAAGCTTTTGATGCCGCCCTTGGCGACACCCACGCGCCGCCCCCCAAGCCCATAGAAACCACCCTTGTGCCCCTTGATGAGATCCTCATCTCCATCGGCCACAATGAAACCCGGCGATATCTCAAGATCAATCTCACCTTGATCATGGACAAAAACCGCGCGAGCGAGATGGGCGATCTTGAGCCGCAATTGCGCGATGCCTTCAGCACCTATTTGCGCGCGGTTGAAATCACGGATTTTGAGGACCCGGCTTTTTATGAAATTTTGCGCAGGCAGCTTCACCGGCGGGCGCAATTGATCATCGGCCCCAGGGCCGTGGAGAGCATTCTTATCACTGATTTTTTATTGAGGTAGGGCGGTTATGGACCAGACATTTGATGCCATTCTTCTTTTGGTTTCCGGCGCGGCCGGGCTTTATTGCTTTATTCTTTCGCGTCGCCTCAAGGCCCTACAGGATATGAAAACCGGTATCGGGGCGTCTATTCTGGCCATGACCAATGCCATCGCCCAGCTCAATGCCGCCTCCCATGACAGCAAACAGCAAACCGCCATGGCCTCAAACCAGCTCAAATCATTATTGCAAGAGGCCGATCAGAAGATCACCCATATGCGCGCCTTAACCCAAGCCCTAGAGCAAAAATCAAAACAGACCAGTCGCGAAGTGCATGATGTCCACAATGAACTTTCTTCCGCCATGCATGGTCTTTTATTGCAGTCCCATCAACAGATCGAGGAACTGACCGGTTTGATGCGCCAATTGCGCGCCCTGCAAAATAAAACCAACACCCCTATTCAAGGCCTGCCCCCCACCCCAACCATCCATGATCTAAGAGCCAAAGCCTCATGACCCAGCCCCCGAAAAATACCGCCACCCGCCCCAGCAGAAGAACCAGCGTTCTCATCACCCTGGCGGTTCTGTTTGCCCTCGCCTTTAGCGGGCGCATCGCGGCCCTGTCTGCTGACGAGGCCAATAATCAGCCAGACAAAACAGCACAAGCCACACATCCCGAACCAACCACCCCTGAACCAACCACCCCTGAACCAACCACCCATGCACAGACCGCCCTCGAGTCAGGCACCCTCGAGCCAGGCACCCAGCCACACCCCCTCGACCAGCTCTGCCTCACCGCAGACGCCGCCCGGCTCGTGCAAAAAACCCAAACCGACCTAGAAGAAAAACAAGCCCGCCTCGACCAGCGCGCCGCAGAGCTCGCCATCCTCGAGAAAAAACTCCGCGACGAAAATCAAAGACTCCAATCCCTCGAAGACAGCCTCGAACAAAGATGGGGCCTCATGCAAGAAAGCGCCAATAGCGACCTCACCCATCTCGCCCGCATGTATGAAGCCATGAAACCCGACAAGGCCGCCGCCATCTTCAATAAAATGGACCACGAATTCGCCGCCGGATTCCTCCGACTCATGAAAAGCGAACAGGCTGCCCTCATCATGGCCAACATGTCCGCCGACGCCGCATACCTCGTCAGCGTCACCATCGCTAACCAAAATAGCGATATCAGAAATAACCAAAACAATAATATCTATGACGGATGAATATATAAAATATGCGCGGAATTGTTACGTTCAATAATGGCTGGTGTGAGGGGAAAAAATTATAAAATGAATTTAGATAGGTCCGCGTTTTTGGCGAGGTCACCGAGATGGTCTTCGACAAAGGCGGCATCGATAATAACATTTTCGCCGTTACGATCCGAAGCGTTAAAAGAAACATCTTCCAAAACTTTTTCCATAATGGTGGCGAGGCGTCTGGCGCCAATATTCTCGACTGCCGCGTTAACCGCTGCGGCTTTATCCGCCAAAGCCTCAATGCCGTCATCGGTGAAGGTTAGGGTCAAGCCTTCGGTGGCCATGAGGGCTTGATATTGGCGTACCAAGCTGGCCTCGGTTTCGCGCAATATGCGGATGAAATCATCACGGGTGAGAGCGTCCAGTTCTACGCGAATGGGGAGGCGGCCTTGCAGTTCTGGGAGCAGATCGGATGGTTTGGAGATATGGAAAGCCCCCGAAGCAATAAAGAGAATATGGTCGGTTTTAATCGGGCCATATTTGGTTGGCACTTGCGAGCCTTCGATGAGAGGTAAGAGGTCGCGTTGCACCCCTTCGCGGGACACATCACCGCCGCTGCGTTCGGTTGAGCGGGCGACCTTGTCAATTTCGTCGAGAAAAACAATGCCATCATTTTCTACCAGATCAATCGCTTGTTGCACCAAAGCGTCTTCGTCGAGGAGCTTGTCGCTTTCTTCGGCGATTAACGGCTCATAGGCTTTTTTTACTTTCATCTTTTTGGTTTTTTCCGCGCCGCCAAAGGCTTTACCCATCATGTCGGACAGGTTGATCATGCCCATTTGGGAACCGGGCATGCCGGGAATATCAAACATGGGCATGGCATTGCGGCCGCTATCCGAAAGGGAAAGTTCTATTTCGCGATCATCTAATTCACCATCACGCAATTTTTTGCGAAAACTGTCCCGCGTGGCGAGGGAGGCGTTTTCGCCCACAAGGGCATCAAGCACGCGCTCTTCGGCTTCTGTATGGGCGCGGGTACGCACTTTTTCACGCTCTTGTTCGCGCACCAATGCGATGGCGATTTCAACCAAGTCACGAATGATAGATTCGACATCCCGTCCCACATAACCCACTTCCGTAAATTTTGTGGCTTCGACCTTGATGAAGGGAGCATTGGCCAAGCGGGCCAATCGACGGGAAATTTCCGTTTTGCCGACGCCGGTAGGCCCGATCATTAAAATGTTTTTGGGGGTTACTTCGTCGCGTAAGCCTTCTTCTACCTGTCGGCGGCGCCAGCGATTGCGTAGGGCGACAGCCACGGCTCTTTTTGCCCGGTCCTGGCCGATGATAAATCTGTCAAGTTCGGAAACAATTTCGCGGGGGGTGAACGCACTCATTAAAATAGCCTCTGGATAGTATATTCTGTGGATTGGTGCCGCGAAGGCATCGGGAGAAAGCCACACCTAAGCAGCCAAGCGCCCCTTGGCAAGCGGTTAGAGGGGGAAAATTCCAGTAAGATTCCAGTAAGGATGCGGGGTTGCGGTGTTCTTGTGGGGGCGCTCGCGAAAAAAGTGAGGGCATGGCTGAAAAAAGGCCACATTTCCCGTTTACATCTTATCAAAGGGTAATTGATAGGCTGTTTTTATGTTGCGTTTATTTGACCATAGCCGTTTGTTGCTGGTGGGTGCCGGGATGGCCCTGTTGGCCTCTTGTGCGAGCACGCCGGAAAACCCACCTCCTGTGCCGGGCCCTTCGGGTCCTTCTGTTTCTAGCCTTTTGATGGTGCAGCCGGTACAATTTGTCAAAATATCCTCACCCTTTGGTCCGCGTCATGGGCGTCTTCATCAAGGTATTGATTTTGCCGCCCCCGAGGGAACGAAAATCATTGCCGCAAAAGCAGGGGTGGTGGTTTTTGCGGGGTCACAACGCGGCTATGGGCATAAAATTATCATTCGTCATGACCATGGTCTCAGCACGGTCTATGCGCATATGCGCAAAATAGATGTAAGGGTCGGGCAACGGGTTGTCGCCGGGCAAAGGATTGGTGATGTGGGCCATAGCGGCAATGCCACCGGGCCCAATTTACATTTCGAGACGCGGGTTAATGATAAGCCTGTAAACCCGATTGTTTATTTGCCACCCCTTTAAATATTGCCTTGTTTAAGCGCGCAATCACTAAAAGTTCAAATACTAAGCACCCAGCCGTTCGAGGGTGATATTATCATTGGTATAGACGCAGATTTTGGCGGCAATGCCCATGGCTTTGCGGACAATATCTTCGGCCTCAAGATCGGTTTCTTGTAAGAGGGCAAGGGCTGCTGAATAGGCGAAGTTGCCGCCGGAACCAATGGCGGTGACACTGCTATTATCGGTTAGTCTTTCCGGCTCCAACACATCGCCAACACCGGATAGGGTAAGGGTGATGTCTTTGTCGGCGACGATCATCATTGCTTCAAGGCGGCGCAAATATCGATCCGTACGCCAATCTTTTGCCAAGGCGACACAGGCCCGGGTGAGCTGTGTGGGATATTGTTCAAGTTTGGTTTCCAACCGTTCCAGCAAGGTAAAAGCATCAGCCGTGGCCCCCGCAAAGCCGGTGATGACCCGCCCGCCAGCCAAAGTGCGGATTTTGCGGGCGTCGCCTTTTACCACGCTATTGCCCATGGAAACCTGCCCATCCCCGGCAATGGCGACGACACCGTTGCGGCGGGCGCAAAGAATTGTTGTGGCGTGCATTTTAAGCGATTCAGTCATGGCTGTTCCTTCCGGCAATGGTCTATTGCTGGTTATGTGGTCAAAAGACACAGAAAAGTAAAGACACAGAAGCTAAACGATGGGGGGCTGATCTTGAGCTTTAGTGCGGGGTGAGGCGCGGGGTCAGCGCTTTTTGAAAAAGCCCCCAAGTAATTTTGCGCCCATGGAAAGCATTTCGTCTTGCACATTGCCATCGCCATCAGCGTCGAGCATTTTCATCATGGGGTTCAGCTCTTTGGGAACCGCAGCTTGTGCATTTTGGCGCTCCTGTCCGAGCATATTGGCGAGTTGGCTGGCATTAAACCCGCCTTGTTGTTTTTGCTGTCCCAGGGCGCCCATGACCATAGGGGCCATCATGGCCATCAAATTGGCGGCTTGGTTTTGGTCAATATTGCCGAGTTTTGCGAGTGATTGTTCGGCTGATTGGCGTTGCCCGCCAAAAATATGACCGAGGATTTTTTGGCCATCGCCGATTATTGTGTCATCTGTGAGGGTTTCGGGGTTTTGCAAAATATTGCCCTGATGTTTGTCGAGGGCGACATTGAGGGCTTCGGCTTGGCGAGGATCTTGGGCGTTTTTGCCGAGCCGCGAGACCATCATCGCCGATGCCATGGGCATCAGCTTTTCCAGCATGGCCGGGCTGAGGCCCGTTTTTTGCGCCGCTTGCGGGGCGGCCTGTGTTTGAATGATCTGGGTGAGTTGGTCCATAAGCGACATGATAAGCTCCAATCGTTGTAAAAATGAATGGCCCCGATAGCCTGTGATCCAAAGACGCTATTTAAGGGGGAATTGCAAGTGTTAACCATGCTTGAAATGAGGGGGCGAGACGGGCATGGTGACGGCGGGGGCGTCAATAGCAGGAGGATAGAAGCCGTGAAGAAATTGATTTTGGGATCCGTGCTGGCAGGATTGGGCTATGGTTTGATGATGGGTGGCGCCTTGGCGCTGGATGATCCGGCTGATGAGGATTTTCAAGCCTCATGCGAGGCCTATGTAGAGGCTTATGAAAATGATGTGCTGGATTGTTCTTGTCTGACCGCGGCCACGGAAGAGGAGCCAGCGCTTTTGGAGGAATTTGCCAAGGTGCAAAAGCCGGAAGATGCGGATTTGATGAATGATGATGCGAAAGAAGCGGTGGCTCTTTGCAGCGCTGAATAGGCGCTGATTTTTCGAGCAATAATGCCCGGTATGGCTGGCCATACCGGGTTTTTTTGGCTTTGGCAGGGGCTCGTTCGGGCTTGGGGGTTTGGTTGCTTACCATTTTAAGCGTTTCTTTGTTCGGTTCTGTTAGGCTTAAGCAGGCGTTATAGTAAGTATGATGGGGGCCATGGTGGCAGCCAAGCCGAAAAAGCAAAAACCCGTTCCCACGGAGCGGGAATTGAAATTTCGCTGCGACGATGAGGTCGCCGCGCGCTTGCTGGTGGCCCCGGAAATCAGCCAATGGATGCAGACCCCGTGGCAATTGCGGCAGATACGAACCGATTATTATGACAGTGTGGCGGGGGATTTTGCGGCTTTTGGGGTTGAGTTGCGGTTGCGCCAAGAGGGGGAATATTTTTGCCAATCAATCAAGGGCAGAGGCTCAAATAATAAGCTTTTACTAGACCGTTTTGAAGTCGAAACACCTTTAATGGCACCGCAGGATTTCCCTCGCCCCCTTGAAACCAGCTTTTCTGGTCCGCTTGATCGGCTTATTGCGCAAAAACGCCCCCAGCTTGTGCGCCTGATGGGCAGCGATGTGCAGCGCCATAGCTGCTTAATTCTGTTTAAAGAGGCTGAAATCGAGATTTCTCTTGATCTCGGTCTTATGGAAATAGGCTCATCCAAGGGGGGGTGCCGTGAAGCGGTGTTAAGGGAGCTGGAGCTTGAGCTTGTGGGCGGAGAGGTCAGGGATTTCTTTGCTTTTGCGGCAAAGCTTGCCCGGCACTACCCTCTTTTGCCCTGTTATGTGAGCAAGGCGCAGCGAGGGCGGCTATTATTGGCGGGAAAAAGGTTGGTCCGTCAAAAAGTGCCGATTATGCCCCCGAGGCGCAAAGCCTCTTTGAAAACAATAAGGGAGGCGGGCACCCGGCGCGGTCTGGCGCTGGTGTTGAGCAATTTGGAGCCATTTGTTGAGGGGGATGCCCGGGCGTGTAAGAAAATACGCCAAGGCTTGCTCTGGCTGAACAGGGTGGCTCCTCTGGGATCGGCGGCAGATGGGGAGGATCTGTTTTCTCCTGAAGATGTTTCGGTTTTCAAACAAACAAGAAAGTCACTTGGTCTCGCCCGTGATTGGCAGATAGTGATGGAAGAGATCATCCCTGCCATGCTGTTGTCCCTTAAAGCCGAGGGCGAGAGCGGGGCGCCTCTGTCGGGCGCGATCAGTGCCGCCGGAGAGGCCTATGGGCAAACCATGGCGGCGGCGCAACAAAGGGTGCGTGCGCCCGCCTTTATCAGCGCGCTTTTGGCTGTGAGCGGTCGATTGGAAAGCGGGGAGTATGATTTTGCCCCCGACCATAAAAAGGCCCGCAGCCAATCTCGCAAACAGGCCCGTAAACAAGCTCGTAAACAAGCAAGAGCGCTCATGGAAAAAACACGGGGGACCGCCAAGCGCCGGGCAGGGCGGCTGGTGTTGGGGCGAGCGGCGGGGTTTCATGATTTGCGCCGGAGCGTGCGCCGTCTGCGCCAATATGGACAGATTTTTGGGGCCGCAGCCCCAAGCCCGTGGTCAAGCCATCCCTATGCCCCGTTAAGCCGATTGCAAGAGGGGCTGGGGGAACATCAGGATTTATGCCGCGCGCGCCGACTGATTAGTGGCTTGCCACTTGCCAAAGGCGGTGATGCAGGGGCGGCGTGGATGGTGGGATGGTTATTGGCGCGCCAACAGATGAGTGAGCCTTTTTTACAAGAATGGGCCGAAGCGCTTTTTATCGCCAAACGAATAAGGGCAAAATGGTTTGTGGAAGGAAAAAAATATGCGGGAAAATGATCTTTTTGAAACTGTTTTAAGCGCCTTGGAAACCAATATGCGCTTGGCGAAAAGCCGAATGGCTAAACAGGCTGAGACTGAGGGAAAGGTGAGCCCGTCGACACTTGAGGCAGCACAGCAATTTGCGGCCATGGCCTCGGAATTTTCATTGGCGAGCATTACCCAAGAAGAGACTCTGGTGCGCGACAAGGCGGCGACCATGTTGCGGGCTTTGGTGCGCCTGTTAATCGAACGGGATATTCGCCTTGAAAGCGTTGCGGAAAAACTTGCCGAGAGCCAAAGGATGGATAGGGGCAAGGAGGAAGCCTTGCGCGCGCGTGGAGACGGGGCGCTAGGGGCAGGCCGCGCAGCGAAAAAACTAAACTTGCCTCCGAAGCTGCGCTGAAGCCCTAGATGATTTATCTATTAAATCT
>JALWRV010000083.1 GCA_027080545.1 Parvularculaceae bacterium | reverse complement strand
GAGAATTAACTTTTCGCTTCTGGGGGGAATGGGTTTAAACAATCATTTCTTGGCCAAATGGCCCTTCAATTTGAGTAATCATGGCGAACCGAACAAAAAACCCGCAAGCCCCCCGCCGCCAACGCCATCAGGACACGGGCCCCAGCCCCCTGTCACTGGCGTGGACAGGGCTAGCCTTTGTTATTCTGGCGCTCATTGGCTGGCTGATCTTTGCGCCTACCCATGAACGTGATGACGGGTTGATCTTTAGCCTCGACAATCACCCGGAAAATTTTGCCCCCGTTGACTGGTCCAACCCTGGTCCCCTACCGGACCCGGTGCAAGACCCAACCACCCCAGAACCGACACTGGCCACGGTGCAAACGGCAGAAGCGAGCCAAAATCCTGATCTTGGCGACAATCCGTCCGCGCTTACCAAGGATGGCTCTCGGGCTAATGATGGCTCCCTAGAAGGTGTGGTTGAGGAAACCCTGCCCTCCGGTGCAAGGCGTATTATCCTGCCAAAATCAGACCCTCAGGCGACAAATGCCGAAAATAATGTGGATGATGTCACAAAACTTGCAGCGAAGACCGGGGAGGACGCTGTTATTATTCGCATTGATGGGAGTGAGGCCACTTCCCCATCGACACCACGCGCCCCAAAACTGCGCTCCTTACCGCCCGGCGCTCTTTCCAGCGCCTTTCGCGGGATCGGAACCTATGGCCCCACCCCGCGCATCGCGCCCGACGGACGATTGGCCGCGCGCCATTATGCCCGCACCTTTGTGGATGAAGGTGACAAGCCCAAAATTGCCATCTTGGTGGCCGGGCTCGGCTTGGACCCGGCCTTGACCCAAGCAGCCATTTCTTTGCCACCAGAGGTTAGTCTCGCTTTTGCCCCCTATGCCAAGAACCTGCCGGAGCTGGCCGCCGACGCCCGAGCCAAAGGCCATGAATTGCTGATTGAGATACCTATGGAATCCGCCGGGGTTGATGAACAGCAGCTAGGCCCGGCCGCGCTTATGAATTTTAGATCCCAAGAGGATAATCGCAAGCGGCTGGACTGGATATTGAGCCGTTTTGAAGGGTTCTATGGGGCCACCAACTATCTTGGTGGCACATTTTCGGCCAATCAAAGCGCCATGACCAATTTGCTGTTTGCCTTGCAAGGCTCCGGTCTTGCCTATGTGGATGATACGGGGCTAGCGCGCGGGCCTGCCCAATCCATGGCCATGATCTATGGGGTGCCAGACTTTTTACTGACCCCGCAATCGGCGGATTTTGATGGCATGTTGGCGCAAATTGAAGCCAGAGCGCGGGCCAAGGGAAGGGTGATGGTCAAAGTCTATGGCACCCCGCAGAGCTTACAACAATTGCAAATCTGGCTCGAAAAACTGCCCGCCAAAGATATTGTTCTTGCTCCCTCCTCGGCGCTGGTAGACAATCTCTAGCCCTAATTTTGTTATGAGTTTTTCCATGTCTCTTTCAGACTACCGCCCCAATGTCGGCATTTGCCTGTTCAATCAAAAAGGCCAACTTTGGCTCGGCCATCGCATTGGGGTGCGCACAGATAATAGTGCACCCGGCGAAGTGTTTGGCTGGCAATGCCCGCAAGGAGGCATTGATGAGGACGAAGCGCCGGAAGAAGCGGCTAAGCGCGAACTGTTTGAGGAAACAGGAGCACGCAAAGCGCGTCTTTTGACCATTACCCCCGGCTGGCTCGCTTACGAATATCCACCGGAATATAAAAAGAAATTGTGGCGCGGCCAGCGGCAAAAATGGGCCGCCATGCTGTTTACCGGCAAGGATAAAGATTTCGATTTGGAGGCCCATGGGCAAGTGGAGTTTTCCCAGTGGCGGTGGGGTGAGTTGGAAGAAAGTCTTGATCTGATTGTACCCTTCAAGCGCAAGGTTTACGCCGAAGTGGTGCGGGCCTTTGTACCTCTTAGAGATTTTTTGCGTGACTCATAAAATCAATATGCAGGAGCGGCTGCTCTATCGTGATGGGTTGATTTTGGTGGTCGATAAGCCAGCGGGGATTAATGTTCATAAAGGCCCCAAGGGGGGCGA
>JALWRV010000082.1:300-2051 GCA_027080545.1 Parvularculaceae bacterium | reverse complement strand
GGTCACAGGGCTGGCCTGGACCAGCGTGGGCGGTGACCTTCTACATATTGAAGCCCTGCGCCTGCCGGGCAAGGGCCGGATGAAAACCACAGGCAAACTCGGCGATGTGATGAAGGAAAGCATCGAGGCCGCGTCTAGCTTTGTGCGCTCAAAGGCCACGACACTGGGCATTACCCCGCCTGAGTTTGAGAAAATGGACATTCATGTGCATGTGCCTGATGGCGGCACACCAAAGGATGGGCCAAGTGCGGGCATTGGAATGGTCACATCAATTGTATCTGTGCTTACCCAGATTCCGGTAAAGCGGGATGTGGCGATGACGGGGGAGGTGACCCTGCGGGGCAATGTGCTACCCATTGGCGGGCTAAAGGAAAAGCTGCTGGCGGCGTTGCGCGGCGGTATCAAAACTGTGCTTATCCCCGTTGATAATGAAAAAGACCTCGCTGAAATTCCGGACAATGTGAAAGAAGGGATGGAGCTGATTACTGTGACCAACGTGATGGACGTTTTGGAAATTGCACTGGAACGGATGCCTGAGCCAGTGGAGTGGGACGAATTGGCCGCTACGGCAGCACTTGAAGCCACAAAAGGGGCCGAAGTGCAAATAGCGCACTAAACGCCCACAGTATAATGCTGAAACATAGAGGCACGCCTTTTGGGGCGTGCTTTCTTTTGTAAAAACACCGTATTTATTAGTAATAACAACGATCTAACTCGGTATCTTCATACCTATTAACCTAGGTTAGTAGCACAAAGAACCGTCCGGGCTGCAATCCAATATCGCCCAATCTGAAAATAACTCTTCAAATAAAATAAAACTGTCATAAACTGGCAATACTAAAAAAACGGGAGCCAGATTCGAAAAGGACTCTCGACCACTCAAGGAGGATACTATGAAAAAATTTGCACTTGCATCTGCGCTCGCGCTTGGCGTGGCTGCGCAGGCTATGGCGGTTGAGCTTACGGTTTATACAGCTGTCGAAGCCGAAGACCTGACCCGCTATGCCGAAGCCTTTAACGAGGACCACCCCGATATCACCATCAACTGGGTGCGGGACTCCACCGGCGTGATTACCGCCAAGCTGTTGGCCGAGCGCGATAATCCGCAGGCAGATGTAATCTGGGGCCTCGCCGCCACATCGCTGTTGCTGATGAAGGGCGAAGATATGCTGGAGCCGTATGCGCCAGCCGGTGTTGAGAACCTCGACCCGAAATTTGTAGACAATTCAACCCCGCCCACATGGACAGGCATGGACGCATGGGTTGCCGCGATTTGCTATAACACGGTTGAAGGCGAGGCCAACGGCGTGCCGGCTCCCACAAGCTGGGCCGACCTGACGGACCCTGTATATGCGGGCCAAATCATCATGCCGAACCCTAATTCATCGGGCACAGGCTTCCTTGACGTTTCAAGCTGGTTGCAGATGTTTGGCGAAGAGGGCGGCTGGGAATATATGGATGCTCTGCACGAAAATATTTCGCGCTACACCCATTCCGGCTCTGCGCCTTGTAAGCTCGCGGCGGCTGGTGAAACCACGATCGGCGTTTCCTTTGCTTTCCGTGGGGCTAAATCCAAGGCCGCCGGTGCGCCGATTGAAATTATCGTGCCAACCGAAGGCGTAGGCTGGGATATGGAAGCCACCGCAATTGTGGCAGGCACTGACGAACTGGAAGCCGCGCAAACGCTGGTTGACTGGACGGTGACCCAAAAGGCCAACGAGCTTTATAACCAAGGTTATGCGGTTGTGGCT
>JALWRV010000082.1:0-290 GCA_027080545.1 Parvularculaceae bacterium | reverse complement strand
CCCGGGCGTGGCGCAAGCGGTGGAGTATTTCCCCGAGGGCCTCGTGGATGCGATGATCGACAATGATTTCGAGTTCGCCGCCAATAATCGCGGGGCTATTCTGGAAGAATGGGCCAGCCGTTATGATGGGAAATCCGACCCTAAATAAGGTCTTGATTTAAGCAAAAGGGGCGGCTTGGCTGCCCCTTTACCCCTGTTTGCAAGGAACATCTTATGCTCGACTCCGTGCCGTCTATCTACCTGCGTATCGAAAACCTGTGGAAAAACTTCGGTGATTTCACCGCTTCGCG
>JALWRV010000081.1 GCA_027080545.1 Parvularculaceae bacterium | reverse complement strand
AGATATTCACGCAAAGAAACCGGCAGACCGGCTGACTTTAAATGATGAAAAAATTGTACAAACATGAACCAAAGCCTAGCGGTGGATAAGGCCAAAGGTAAAGCCAAAAGCACATCCGCCCTGTTCAATGGGGGCGGGCGGGGTGGTTTTTATTGCCGCGTGGAAACTTTCCCTTTCCCCTGAGCCACTAATGGGGCTAAATCCCCTCCCAAGATGACCAATCAATCTTCGATAATCATTGCCATTGATGGACCAGCGGCTTCCGGCAAGGGCACCCTCGCCAAAAGGCTGGCTAATTTTTATGATTTCAGCCATCTGGATACGGGTATTCTTTATCGCGGTGTTGGTTGGTTGGTGTTGGCGGCAGATGGTGATCCGCGAGATGAGGAAACCGCCACCCGAGTCGCACGCGACTTTTCCCTTGATAGACTGGAACAAGCGGATATCCGCAATGCCGATGTGGCGAGAGCAGCGTCAATTGTGGCGGCAATGCCCGGGGTGCGGGCGGCCCTTCTCGATTTTCAACGCCAATTCGCCAAATCACCCCCGGCCGGCTATTTCGGAGCGGTATTAGATGGGCGCGATATCGGCACGGTAGTATGCCCGGATGCAACCGTGAAGTTCTACATCACCGCCAGCCCGGAAGTGCGCGCCCACCGCCGTTGGCTGGAGTTACGCCTGTCCAGTCCCGGCATTTCCGAAGAAGAAGTGCTAGATAGTTTAAAGCGCCGCGATGCGCGGGATTCAGGGCGTGACGCGGCTCCCTTGCGTCCGGCCAAAAATGCAGAACTGATCGACACGTCGGCCCTGACCGCTGATGAAGTATTTTCCCGTGCCAGACGTATTGTTGATCAGAAAATCAAAAACCTTCCCCAACAAGATTAAAGCCTCGCGTTCTAATCGATGAGACTAACATGCAGGTTGGTTAAATCATCAGCCTGTTTTTTAGTAAGCCGCGCGGTGTCCCCAGTAATATGCACATCCCCCGTACCGGTAAAGGCAATCATGTCTGCAATCACCGCCACATAGCTTGGTTTGAACGGATTACCGGCGGCTTGTCCACGCAACTCCAAACTCTGGTTGGGCAGATAGACAATGCCCGTGAGATCAATATTGCCCTCGCCCGCAATGCTGCTGGAAAAAGGACCAGAGGCAGCCGGGTCTAGGACAATCGAAAAACCAGCCAAGGGTCCGGTACTAGGCGGGGTAGGGGTAAAGGCCCCGTTCCCGGATATGTTGAGAAAGGCGGTGCCGGAGAGGATAAAGACCACATCATTGCCCACCAGCGAACCACCATTATTGAGATTAAGCGGTCCATCGACAATAAAATATTGGCCAGCGGTCAAGGTCGCGGTGGCTCCTGCTGAGATGGTCAACCCGCCACAATAGACACCGGGCATGAGCCATTGGGATGTCGTAATCCCTAAATTCACATAATCGCAGGGCCCCGGGGCGGGTATGGTGATGCCGGAAAATGGATCGGGTTTCGGCAGAACCCCAACGGTGGGTAAGGGGGAATAGACGGAGCCGGAATAATCGCCCACCACGGAGATGGCGCTGGCTTGGATGGTCGCGCTATTGCTCAAGCCCGTAGGGGCATTGGAATTAACCTGAAAGGCACAAGACTTCCCTTCAGCCTTGACCGTACCGCTTGCGGTCAAGCTGTCATTCTGGTTCGGGTTTAAAGCCAAAAGGCAAACCACATTCTTACCCAATACTTTGGCGGTGGCGGTTTCTGATAGGATTGGGTCTTGATTGAGAAAGGCCGAGGTAAAGCTGCGGGCCCCGGGCATGGTATAAGAAACGGTGACTTGCTCGTTGACGGTATCAATGGTGACATTGGCTACGGCGGTGGTGGATACGGTGCTCAAATTGGCGGTTCCTAAAATGGCGGCGGCGTCTTGCGCCCGCTGCACCACATTTAGCCCGCCATTGCCAAGCTCGGCTGCGGCCCCTAGCGCGGCCGCATCGGCGGCCTGAGCCAGATCGGATTTGCGCACCTGCCACATGCCATAATCAATCGCAATCCCCACAAAGCCGATAAGCACGCTGGCGCTCATGGCAAAAATGATCGCCATATTGCCGCTTTTATTTGAGAAAAATTCTTTCATGCCCCTGATCCCCGATAGGCCTTGGCTGCCATACAGCCTAATAATCCGTAAAACCCCTTAGAATCCGGTTAAAAACAGTGAAATTTGATCATTTTATCGACCAAAAGGAGGCTTGCACCGCCCCAGCTCACGGGCTATATGCAGGCCCGTTCGCGGTGGTGCAGACCAAAGCGTGATTGACCCGCTCAGCCATTGGTTGAGGCGTTTTTGTGATTGGCCGGTCCGCTCCTTCCTGCACCTTTTATTAACCTTAAGCTGAACGCCCGACCCTCTCCTCAAACAGCAGCAGGAGCGCGACAGGATTTCGGGAAGACCGCCGGAACCAACCGGTTGGCACTGACCAGCAAATTTGGAGAAGACATAAATATGTCTGAAACGATGAACCCTAGCCAAGAAGATTTCGCGGAATTATTTGAAGCGTCAATCGTCGGGCGCAAAAGTTTTGAAAATACAGTTGTCACCGGTGTTATTACAGGCATCGAAAAAGATGTAGCGATTGTTGATGTCGGCCTAAAAATGGAAGGCCGCGTTCCCCTAAAAGAATTTACCCTCCCCGGGCAGGATCCAGACCTCAACATTGGCGACGAGGTTGAGGTTTATGTTGAGCGCATTGAAGGCGCTAATGGCGAAGCCTCTATCTCGCGTGAAAAGGCCCGCCGGGAAGAGGCCTGGACTAGCCTTGAAAAACAATTTGAAGCTGAAGAACGTGTGGAAGGCGTTATCTTTAATCGCGTCAAAGGCGGCTTTACGGTTGACCTCGGTGGCGCGGTTGCGTTTTTGCCGGGATCACAAGTGGACATTCGCCCAGTGCGCGACGCCACCCCGCTGATGAACATGCCACAGCCGTTCAAAATTTTGAAAATGGACCGCCGCCGCGGTAATATTGTGGTTTCGCGTCGCGCCATTCTTGAAGAAGATCGCGCCGAACAGCGTCAAGAGGTTGTGCGTGACCTGAACGAAGGCGATACCCGTGACGGGATTGTGAAAAACATCACCGACTATGGCGCCTTTGTTGAATTGGCGCCAGGTGTTGATGGCCTGTTGCACGTCACCGATATGAGCTGGAGCCGGGTCAATCACCCGTCTGAAGTGCTCAATGTCAACGACACGATTCAGGTCAAAATCGTCAAGATCAATCCCGAAACACACCGTATCTCACTGGGCATGAAACAGTTGGCCCCGGATCCGTGGGAAGGGGTCGCGGCGAAATATCCGATTGGTGCCAAGTTCAACGGCAAGGTCACCAATATCACCGATTATGGCGCCTTTGTTGAGCTGGAGCAGGGCATTGAAGGCCTAGTCCATGTTTCGGAAATGTCTTGGGTCAAGAAAAATGTTCACCCCGGTAAAATCGTATCCACCTCGCAAGAGGTCGAAGTGATGGTGCTGGAAGTGGATGAGAGCAAACGCCGCGTATCGCTGGGCTTGAAGCAATGCCAGTCCAACCCATGGGACAGCTTTGCCGACCAGCACCCGATTGGTTCGATCATCGAAGGCGAGATCAAAAATATCACCGAGTTTGGCCTGTTTGTTGGTATCACCGACGATATGGACGGCATGGTGCACCTGTCCGATCTTGACTGGAACCGCTCCGGCGATGAGGCCATTCAAGATTATAATAAGGGCGATGTCATCAAGGCAAAAATTCTCGACATTGATCCGGAAAAAGAACGTATCTCTCTCGGGGTTAAACAGCTTGATGGTGATCCCATGGATGCGGCCGGTGAATTGCGTCGCGGCATGGATGTCACCTGTGAAGTAACTTCCATTGAAAGCGGCGGCATCGAAGTGCGGGTCGGCGGCGATGAAGGGCCAAAAGCCTTCATTCGCAAATCTGATCTGTCACGAGATCGCAACGAACAACGTCCAGAACGCTTTGCCATTGGTGACAAGGTTGATGCCCGCATCACCTCGTTTGATCGCAATTCGCGTAAAATTGGCCTATCAATCAAAGCCAAGGAAATGCAGGACGAAAAAGAAGCCGTCGAGCAGTTTGGTTCTGCCGATAGTGGGGCCTCGCTGGGGGATATTCTCGGTGCAGCCTTGGGTGACGGTAAAGACAAAAAGGACGATTAAGTCTCGTCTGGATAAAATGATCAAAACCACCCCGAAAAATGATGTTCGGGGTGGTTTTTTTGATCTCACCCGTTTTGGTGAAATGGTAAGCGTGCTGGACAAAGCCGACTAACATCCTTCATAGTCTGCCCATGACCCACTCAATAAAAGACCGCCCCAACCATTTTCCATTGCCGCCCGTGCTGGTTTTATGCCTGCTGGCGCTAGGGTTTGCGGCCAAACATTTTGCCCCCAGCCTGGCCCTTTTGTTCGTCCCGGCTTCTGGGATGGTGATTTTGGGCTGGGTGCTGATTGCCGGGGCGCTGGCGCTTGATATTTGGGCAGCGATGATCTTTCGCGCCGCTAAAACCAATATCATGCCCACCAAGCCGGCGGAGGCGCTGGTGAGCCACGGGCCGTTCAAATTTTCCCGCAATCCGATCTATCTGGGCAATTTGATGATATTGATCGGGGCTGGCCTGTCCGCAGGCATTGGCCTTTTGTTTTTATTTGTGCCTGTCGCCTTCTTTGTGCTGCAAGAATTTCAAATAAAGCCGGAAGAAGCCCATCTCGCGGCCCGTTTTCCCGAAGGTTGGGCGGCCTATAAGGCTAAAGTTCGGCGCTGGATATAAGGGCGGGATTTCAGCATGCCCGAATTACCGGAGGTTGAAACGGTCCGTCTCGGCTTGACGCCAGTGATGGCGGGCGCACAGATACAAGCCATCCAGCTTAACCGAGCGGACCTGCGTTTTCCGTTTCCGAAAAATTTTTCCAAAATTCTCACCGGCCGCACCATCACCCAAGTGGATCGGCGGGCGAAATATTTGCTCATCCATACCAGCCAGCCGCGCAGCAAAGATCAGACCCTGATCGCCCATCTTGGCATGTCTGGCCGCTTTATCATTGAAGGAGGGCAAAAAAACCAAGGTAAAAGCCGCAACCCCTCCCATGATCATGTGGCAATAAAGCTCCTAACGGCTAAGGGCCATGCGGTGCGGGTGCTTTATAATGATCCGCGCCGGTTCGGTTTTATGGATCTGGTGGCGCGGGACGCCCTAGAGCATTGCCGCCATTTTGCCGCCATGGGGCCAGAACCGTTGGGCAACCAGTTTCATGGGGCAAGTTTGAGGTCAGCGCTCAGCGGGCGCAAAACCGCGATAAAGCAAGCCCTGCTTGATCAGCGGGTGGTGGCGGGGCTGGGTAATATCTATGTCTGTGAAGCCCTGTGGCAGGCGGGCATATCACCGCGTCGCCGCGCCCACAGCCTGGGGCCTCAACGGGCCGCGCGTCTAGTGATAGCAATCCGGGAGATTTTACGCGCCGCGATTGCGTCCGGTGGCTCCAGCCTAAAAGATCATGCGGCTGTCGACGGAAAACTTGGCTATTTCCAGCATGGTTTCAAGGCTTATGGGCGTGAGGGAGAGGCCTGCGCCCGCTGTGGGGGCGCCATTCAGCGCTACCTCCAAGCAGGGCGCAGCACCTTTGCCTGCGGCCATTGTCAGCGATAATCGCCCCCTCCCACCATAGCCTATGGTCAGACGCGGCCAGATCGGGACGAGGAGAGGGTATGAAGGCCCATATTTATTGAGGTTTTGGACAGGTAAACCCACCCTAAAATCCCTGTTGACGGCCCCTTGGCCGGGGTCTATACACCGCTGCTCATATTTGAATTGAATAACGGACCGAACCAAACCATGGCGAATACATCATCCGCAAAGAAAATGGTGCGCAAAATCGCCCGCCGAACCGCAGTTAACAAGGCGCGTCGGGCGCGGGTGCGCACATTTCTACGCAAAGTAGAAGAGGCCATCGCCTCACAAAATGTCAATGAGGCAAAGGCCGCCTTTCAGGCTGCTGAGCCAGAGCTGATGCGAGCGGCTGGTAAGGGGCTATTCCATAAAAACATGGCGGCTCGCAAGCTTTCCCGTCTTTCCAGTCGGATCAAGGCCATTTCTGCCTAGCAGCAACAAACATTCAGTACACGGAACGCCGGTATGACTTTGTTATGCCGGTGTTTTTTTATGAGTATTTTTCCTGTGCTTTAAAGGGGTAAGTTTTGGTTTGAGAAAAATCAATAAAGACCAGTAAATTGCTTGTTCTGCTAACAATAGCATCAACAAAAGAAAATAGTTATCGCTGAAATTATTTTACATCAACAGCCGCGGCTAAAGTGTTGATATTGAATGTGTCAAATATTTTTTTTCGCGATTCAAAAAAAAACATTTTCACTCTCTATTGCATCAAGCATTTCTTCACCATAGTATCCGCTTACGGTTGATAAAGAAAAGGAGGGTGCGCGGTATAGGGGTAAGGAAGAGGTGCGAAAAGCAAAGCAGGCTAAGCAAAAGCAAGCGAGGCGAGGAAAAAGTAGGCGAAGCGAAGCAAAACTAAGCCAAGCGAAGCAAAACTAAGCCAAGCGAAGCAAAACTAAGCCAAGCGAAGCGAGATCAAGCGAAGACAAGTTCATTAAAGTTTGTATGTTAGTGAAGCGTGTGCGTTAGTGGTTTGGTTCCCTTGATTTGTTGCTCTTTGTTTCACGACTTACCCTACACAATCACAACAAACCAGTTTCATCAGAAACATTCAGAAGCACACAAGAACATGTTGAGTAGATGAGCAATGAATGAGCTTTGTCTTAAGCGCCTCTTTAGTCTGGTGGTTTCAGTAGCTAATGGTCTTAATGACTGATGATTTTGGTAAATTGAAATATTCTTCGATTTACTTGCTTCGAGTTTAACCGGTTTGAGTTTAACCGGTTCGAGTTAAAGTGGTTCAAGTTTAGGTAGTGCCCACAAGGGGGTAAGAGTAGAGCGCCTTGAACTTGTTGTTGTGATGTTTGGTTCGCGGCCTTCTATTTTTGTTGGCCTGATAGCCGCTTCCAGCGGTATTCAGTTGAGTGTTACCCAGTTCCGGCGGGCCGGCGTTGCGCATCCCTTGATGCGCATCAAGGGAGCCTTTGGGCCAAAGAGAGCTTTTGGGTCAAAAAGTATAGAGTTTGAGGGTGTAAAGACAAAATAAAAAGGAGGGTAATCAAAGCACATCACCCAAGCGGACCAGACCAAACGGACCAGACAAGCCTATATCAAATATAAAGCCGGAAAATGACCGAGCAAAATCGATAAACATAAGATAAACAACAAACGTAAAGAAAGCGGGCAATAGAATGATCAGACACAATTCATCACACCAAATTTCGGACCATGCTTCAGCCATGCAGAAGGCTGGTAATATTTCCGATCTAGGGGGGGTGATTATTGGGGCGGTTATTCTTGTGCGAAAGACCAGCTTTGCCCTTCGATAGTTTCGAAGCGGCAGTCTTTAGATCCGCCACGGTTTTGCGTCAGTTTAGCCTCTATTGAGGGTGGCGCGAAGGGAACGAGTTCCAAGACCTAAGGCCTAAAACCTAAGACCTAAGTACTCCCAAGACCTAAGATCTAAAGACAGTTTACATATCGGCCCGTTTAACCGGGCAATCCAAGAACCAACAAAAGAATAAACAAAAGAAGATCAAGAAAGCGCTTGTCGGATCAGCTGTGGAGGTCCGTCACGTCGAATAATCTTCTCCTTTTAACAAAAAACGGCAAACGTTTCCGGGGTAATGATGAACGAGGACAACAAGAAATTAGCGATGGTGCTGGAAGAGGAATTTGTAAAATTCAAAGATCGTCTGCGGGCCGATGTTGGGCCATCCGCCTATGCGGCTTGGTTGGAGGATATTGATAAGGGGGGGCTGGAAAATAAATGCCTTACCTTGATCACATCAAGCGCGTTTAAAGCCAATGAATTGATCAACCGCTACCATTCGACCCTGTATAAAAACTGGAATCAGGCGGTGGCCAAAATTGATCGGGTGGTGGTCAAGCCGAGGCCCGGTCCGACAAGAGCCGGACAATCGGGATATTTGGGCATGGCTGGGACCACGCGTGCTCTTTCTGATCAAGCGCGCCCGGCTTCTTCGCAATCAGGCCAACCCATGCACCGCCAGCTGGGCTTGAGCACCTTTAACAACGCCTTGCACCCGGCTTCTGGGTCCTTGTCGGGGGCGCGTGATGGGGCATCAGCCTTGGCGCAAAAATCGGTTGATCAAGAAAAGAAAGATTTTTTCTCCCAACTGGATACGCCGCTTGATCAGTCTTTGCGGTTTGATCACTATTTGGTTGGTGATGCCA